>CBDURB010000186.1:0-4186 GCA_965369585.1 uncultured bacterium | reverse complement strand
CCCAACATCTGCGGCAGGAGTGGGGTGCGACTGCGCACGTACAGCGCGCCGACCCCTTTGGGCCCGTAGAACTTGTGCGCCCCGAGCGATAGCAGGTCCACCCCCAGGCCGTCGACGTCCACGTTCAGGGTGCCCACCGCCTGCACGGCGTCCGTATGGAAGGCCGTGTGCCGGTTCTTTGCCTTGACTATACGCACCGCCTCCGCTATCGGCTCGATGGCGCCAACCTCGTTGTTGGCCAGCATGATGCTCACCAGGGTCGTCTCCTCGCCCACAGCCTTCTCCAGCTCGGCCGGATCGATGAACCCCTCGCTATCCACGGGCAGGTAAGTCAGGCGGAACCCCTCCTGCTCCAGCCGCTCCGCGGTGTGGAGCACGGCGTGGTGCTCGATGGCGGAGGTGACGATGTGGTTGCCCCGCCGGCGGCTGGCGTAAGCGACGCCGCGCAGCGCCAGGGCAGCGCTCTCGGAGCCGCAGGAGGTGAATATGATCTCCTGGGGCTTGCAGCCCAGGAGATCGGCGATGCCGCGGCGGGCGCCGTCCAACCCCTTGCGGGCCTCCTGGGCCTCAGCGTAGAGGCTGGAGGGGTTGCCCCAGAAGTCGGACAGGTAGGGGAGCATCGCCTCCAGGACGCGGGGGTCCAGGGGCGTCGTGGCCGCGTGGTCTAGATATATGCGCTTTCTCATAGCTCGGCGTCAGTAGCGGGACTCTCTTGCCAACCTAGCACCGCCCGATTGAGGCGGTCAAGGTGAAACACCTGTCGCGGGCGTTCCTGAGAGCGACCTGTGAGCGTTGCCTAGTGGTGCTGCCGCGTGCTATTATACAGCCGAAGTGAAGATTGTTACAGTCAAATGTTTCCAAACACCTTGCGCGCACTCACCTCATGATGCAAGTTATACTGAATGCGGGCTGGCAAAGAGATTCCATGAACCGGTGAGGAGGATGTGGTCTTGACCACCCCTGCAAAGCCTAAGGTCATATCACGGAAGACGACTGACCTCGATACGGACTACAAGTGGGGCTTCGTCACTGAGATCGAGTCGGATCTGGCCCCTAAGGGCCTGAACGAGGAGATCATTCGCCTGATCGTCGCCAAAAAGAACGAGCCTGAGTGGATGCTGGAATGGCGGCTCCGGGCCTATCGGCACTGGATGAAGCTGAATTACGAGGAGCCCAAGTGGGCCAAGATCCACCACCCGCCAATCGACTTCCAGGACATCCACTACTACGCTTCCCCCATCAAGGAGAAAAAGCCCGGTAGCCTGGACGAGGTGGACCCGGAGCTGGTGGAGGCGTTCAACAAGCTGGGTATCCCCATTGAGGAGCAGAAGAAGCTCTCGGGCGTGGCTGTGGACGCCGTCTTCGATAGCGTGTCGGTTGCCACCACCTACAAGAAGACGCTGGAGGAGCTGGGGATCATCTTCTGCTCCGTCAGCGAGGCGGTGCAGAAGCACCCGGAGCTGATCAAGAAGTACCTCGGCTCCGTGGTGCCGTACACAGATAACTTCTACGCCAGCCTCAACGCGGCCGTCTTCAGCGACGGCACCTTCGCCTACATACCGCCGGGGGTGCGCTGCCCGGTGGAGCTGATGACCTACTTCCGCATCAACACGGAAGGCACCGGTCAGTTTGAGCGTACGCTCATAATCGCCGATGAGGGCAGCTACGTCAGCTACCTGGAGGGGTGCACCGCACCGATGAGGAAGTCCAACCAACTGCACGCCGCTGTCGTGGAGCTTATCGCTCTGGACAACGCTGAGATCAAGTACTCGACGCTCCAGAACTGGTACCCGGGCGATAAAGAGGGCAAAGGCGGCGTGTTTAACTTCGTCACTAAGCGGGGGAAGGCCGCCGGCGTGAACTCCAAGATCTCCTGGACGCAGGTGGAGACCGGCTCCGCCATCACCTGGAAGTACCCCGGCGTGATCCTCCAGGGCGATAACTCCGTTGGCGAGTTCTACTCCGTGGCGCTGGTGAACAACTATCAGCAAGCGGATACCGGCACCAAGATGATTCACATCGGTAAGAATACTAAGAGCACCATCGTCGCAAAGGGTATCTCCGCCGGGCACGGCCAGAACACCTACCGCGGTTTGGTAAAGATCATGCCTTCCGCCACTAACGCCAGGAACTTTACGCGCTGCGACTCTCTGCTCATAGGCGACAAGTGCGGCGCCCACACCGTGCCGTACATCGAGGTACGAAACCCAACCGCGCAGATGGAGCACGAGGCGACCACCTCCAAGGTCAGCGATGACCAACTCTTCTACTGCATGCAGCGCGGCATCTCGGAGGAGGACGCCCAGCACATGATTATCAACGGTTTTTGCAAAGGCATCTTCAAGGAGCTGCCGTTCGAGTTCGCCATGGAGGCGTCGCAGCTACTGAAGGTCAGCCTGGAAGGAGCCGTGGGTTAGATGAGCGCCCGCGCGGGTAACCACAAGGGGCCGCTCCTTGAGGTGCGCGACCTACACGCAGGTGTGGGGGAGGTAGAGATACTCAAAGGGCTGGACCTCACTGTCAACCTGGGTGAGGTGCACGCCGTCATGGGCCCCAACGGCAGCGGTAAGAGCACACTGGCCAACGTCCTGGCGGGCAAGCCTGAATACAAAGTAACCGCAGGAGAGGTCATCTACGAGGGCAGTAACCTGCTGAAGTTGACCCCGGACCAGCGCGCCCTGAATGGGATCTTCCTCGCCTTTCAGTATCCCGTCGAGCTGCCGGGCGTGCGCGAGCGTGAGTTCATGAAGACAGCGCTGGACGCCATACGGGAGCATCGGGGGTTGGAGAAGCTCAGCGTCAGGGAGTTCAACAAGCTGTTTCAGGAGAAGATCGCCCAGATGGAGATGTCCCCCGACCTGGTGAAACGGTCGGTCAACGAAGGGTTCTCCGGCGGCGAGAAGAAGCGCAACGAGATACTTCAGTTGGCCGTGCTGGAGCCGAAGCTGGCGCTACTGGATGAGACGGACTCGGGTCTGGATATCGATGCCCTTAAGATCGTCGCCGATGGAGTCAACAAGCTCCGGGGACCCTCGAGAGCGATAGTGATCGTGACCCACTACCAGCGCATCCTGAACTACATAAAGCCTGACTTCGTCCACGTGCTCATAGACGGGCGCATGGTGAGGTCCGGCGGCCCCGAGCTGGCCCTAGAGCTTGAAGCGAAGGGCTACGAATGGATTAAAGAGGCCATCGAAACCGGCGAACAGTTGAGCGTCTAAGGACGGTGTCAGCGGAGAATGCCCCACGCCCTCGCCACACCTGACAGCTACCTGACCGACTTCCGTACGTTTGAGACGAACCTTCCAGACGAAGGTCCGGACTGGATTCGAGAAGTTCGACAGCAGGCGTTGGCCCGGTTCCGAGAGCTGGGTTTTCCTACCGCCCGCCGCGGCAACGAGAAGTGGAAGTACACAAACGTCGGCCCCATCGCTGATGCGACGTTTAGCTATCCGTGTGACGCCGGCGCGGAGGTAAACCTCGCTGACATACGGAGTGTCGCTCCCTGGGACGATGGCTGGGCCACCGTCGTTTTCGTCAACGGCCGCTACTCCCCTGCGCTCTCGACGATCGTCACGCTGGGCGGTGTACAGGTGACCAACCTGGAGGAGGCCGTCCGCGCCGACGGCGGCGTAATCGCAAGACACCTTGCCCGCCACGCTACCTACGAGGACGACGGATTTACCGCCCTGAACACCGCCTTCCTCCGTGATGGCGCCTTCGTCCACGTCCCGGAGGGCGAATCGCCTCAGTCGCCGCTGCACCTGATCTTCGTTACGACGGAGGGCGCTGAGCCCGGCGTGTCCTACCCAAGGACCCTCATCGTGGCCGGCGCTCGAAGCGAGCTGACCGTAATCGAAAGTTACGTGAGCCTCTCCTCCTCGAGCTACCTTACCGACGCCGTGACGGAGATCGTCGTCGGTGACGGGGCCCAGGTCGAGCACTACAAGCTTCTCCTGGAGAGCGAAGGGGCGTTTCACGTGGCAACCAGCCGCGTTCACCAGGGTGAGGACAGCGTTTTCTCATCCACCTTATACGCCAGGGGCGCAGCCATCGCCAGGAACGACATCCAGGTGCTGATGGACGCGCCCGGTAGCTCCTGCACCCTGAACGGCCTCTACCTGACATCGGGTAGCCAGCATATCGACAACTACATCAACATCGAGCATGCGAAACCCCACGGGAC
>CBDURB010000185.1:0-4187 GCA_965369585.1 uncultured bacterium | reverse complement strand
GGTGGCCCTGGTATTCTAGCCGGCGCCTTAGCCGGGCATATCGATGAAGTGACCCAGCTTGTCGCGCTTGGTCTCCAGGTAGCGCCAGTTATGGGGGTTGGGCGCGGCCATGATGGAGATGCGCTCCACTACCTTGAGGCCGTATCCCTCCAGGCCGGCGCGCTTATCGGGGTTGTTGGTGAGGAGACGAATCTCCTTAAGGCCGAGGTCCAGGAGAATCTGCATGCCGATGCCGTAGTCTCTGCGATCGGCGGGGAAACCCAACGCCTCGTTGGCCTCGACGGTGTCGTAGCCCTGCTCCTGGAGGGCGTAGGCGCGGATCTTGTTGCATAGGCCGATGCCACGCCCCTCCTGACGCATGTAGACGAGGACGCCGCGCCCCTCTTCAGCGATGCGCTCCATAGCGATCTCGACCTGATCGCCGCAGTCGCAGCGCAGGGAGTGGAAGACATCGCCGGTGATGCACTGGGAGTGGACCCGCACGAGCACTGGTTCCGGCCCGCTGATGTCACCCAGGACGAAGGCGGCGTGCTCGTCGGGGTCGATGTCCGAGCGGTAGGCGAAGAGGCGGAACTCGCCGTAGCGCGTGGGGACGGCGGTCTCAGCGACGCGATCAACCAGCCGTTCGCCTTGAACGCGGTGGCGGATGAGCTGAGAGATGGTGATGATCTTGAAGTTGTGGCGTTTGGCGAAGCGTTTGAGGTCCGGCAGGCGAGCCATGGTGCCGTCGGAGCGCATCACCTCGCAGAGGGCAGCCGCGGGCCGGAGGCCGGCCATTCGGCAGAGGTCAACGCTGGCCTCAGTGTGGCCGGCGCGAACGAGAACGCCGCCCTCGCGCACCCGCAGAGGGTAGATGTGTCCCGGCATCACCAGGTCCTGGGACCCCGAAGCGGGGTCCGCCAGGACACGGATAGTCTTCGCCCGGTCGGCGGCGGATACGCCGGTGGTTATGTCGTCATGGGCATCCACGGAGACGGTGAAGGCGGTGCCGAACTGGGCCTGGTTCTGCTGGTGGCCCACCATCATGGGGATATGCAGGTCATCGAGGCGCTCGCCGGTCATGGGTACGCAGATGATACCCGTGGTGTACTTGAGCATGAAGCTGATGACCTCCGGCGTAACGAACTGAGCGGCGATAATGAGGTCGCCCTCGTTCTCGCGCCCCTCATCGTCGATGATGATGACGAAGCCACCGCGGCGGAAATCGTCGATTGCCTCGTCTACGGTGGCCAACGGGGAGCCGCTGCGCCGCTTGGCGCGGCGGTGTTCGTCGATGGACTCTATCAAGGCGGACCTCCTCCCGAGAGATCGGGGCCCCAGATACCCGGGGTACCCGTGCTCTAGCTACGCCCGCTAACGTGCCCTATCAGAGAGCATCTGCCCGACGTAGCGGGCGATTATATCGCTCTCCAAGTTTACACTATCACCAGGTTTCTTACGAGTTAGGTTGGTATGCTCCTGCGTGTATTGCACCAGCGAGATGCTGAAGGAGGTCTCATCCTTGGCAATAACGGTGAGGCTGGCGCCGTCCACAGCGATGGGGCCCTTGACGATGCAGTGGCGGAGAATGTCCGGCGGCGCCTGATAGCGGGCGATCACGGCTTCCCCCTCCGGCGTGAGGGAGAGGAGGGCGCCGGTGGCCTCCGTCACGCCACGGACGAGATGCCCGGATAGGCGATCGGAGAGGGTGAGGGAGCGTTCCAGGTTCACGGCATCGCCCGGTTGGAGCTGGCCCAGGTTGGAGCGGCGGTAGGTTTCCGGCATGCAGTTGAAGTGGAGCGACTCGCCGTCCATACGCACGACGGTGAGGTCAACACCGTTGATGGCGATGGAGTCGCCCGGGTTGGTACCGGAGAGGACCTCCTTGCAGGCGATGACGAGACGGCCCTCATCAGCCTCACGGACGGTGCCTATCTCTTCGATGATACCGGTGAACATGGCGGGATTAGGGTACAGGAAGCAGGGACAGGGGACAAGGAACGGAGGCTGAAGCTAGACGCAATCCTCCAGCGGCCCGGGATAGTCCCCGACCTGCTGACCTAGGCGGCTGCGCTTGGTTGCGATCTCGCCGATGTGGAAGTAGTGGTGGGCGCAGATACGAAGGAGGGCGTGGCGCAGGCCAAGGCCGGCCTCACGAAGTTGGGCGAAGGAGCCGTCATAGGGAATCACAAGGTCCAGATCGCTCTCGCTCAGCCCCTCAAGGTACTTACGGGCGGCGTCCCTGACCTTCTGGACGCCCGCTTCAATCTCCCGCCAGTCATCGGCGACGCCGCTGCCGCCGGCACGGAAGCGCGCCTGGCCGATCAGCTTGTGAGGGGTCAACCGCTGGAACCTGATGTTGATCCAGGCGTCGACCTGATTTGCAACGTGGGCGGCGGTCCAGGCGGCGGAGCTTCCTCCGTCCAGGGGTCGGACGGCCTCCGCGGGGTCCAGGCCGGCGAGGACGCGATCTGTGTCCTTCCATGCCTCGAACAGGAGCCCGACGAGCTTGCTTTCGGCCATGGACCTACCGGCTGCGGGAGATGAAGTCTACGACGACGGCGGCCAGCTCCGGGCCCTTGTCCTCCTGGAGGAAGTGGCCGGCGCCGGTGATGGTGGTGTGAGGCTGGCCGGCGGCGCCGGGTATGAGTTTTTGTAAGGCACGATCGCCGCCGCGGGTGATGGGGTCTGAGTCGCTGAAGGCGGTGAGGAGCGGCTTCTCCCAGCGGCGGAGGACTTCCCAGGCCCGGCGATTGGGCTTGGCGGCCGGGTCGTCGGGGGCGGTGGGCACAAGGGCGGGGAAGACGCGCGCGCCAGCCTTGTAGCTGTCGTCGGGAAAGGGGGCATTGTAGGCGGCGATGACCTCGGACGGGAGCTCGGTGACGCAGCCACTCTTGACGATGCCGCCGATGTGGAACCTCGGCGACTCCTGAGCGTAGCGCTGCCAGCTGAGGAACACCTCGCTGGGGGGCCGGTCGCCGGTGGGGAGGCCGGTGTTGGCGGCGACGATGCGGGCGAAGCGGTCCGGGTGCTCAGCGGCGAGGCGGAGGCCGATGGAGCCGCCCCAGTCCTGGCCGAACAGCGTGATGTCGCGCAGGTCGAGCGTCTCGAGGAAGGCGCGTATCCAATCGACGTGGCGCTGGTGGGTGTAGTCCTCCCGCCGGACCGGCTTGTCGGAGCGGCCGAAGCCGACGAGGTCGGGGACGACGGCGCGGTGGCCGGCGTCGACGAGGACGGGAATCATCTTGCGGTAGAGATACGCCCAAGAGGGCTCGCCGTGCATGAGGAGGACGGGGTCGGCGTCCGGGGGGCCTTCGTCCAGATAGTGAACACGCAGAGTGCCACCATCGCCTGAGGGGACCTCTACGTAGCGGGGTTGAAAGGGGAAGCCGGGTAGATCGGCGAAGCGTTCGTCAGGGGTGCGGAGGGCGTCCACAGTGTTGCCTACTCTAGCAGGCACCCGCACGCCGGTCTAGACAGAGAAACGCTAGTCGGGCTTGCGGGCGAGGAAGGTCGCGTAGTCCAGGAACGCGTTGGCGGCGCGGCGCTCCAGGGCGATCTGCCGCCCGATCTCCTCGGCGAGGGCGAGGTCTTCGGGGTCGCTGGAGGCGCGGGCCTCGTCAGCGACCTGGAGCATATGCTGGTGGTAGTGGTCCCAGGCGGAGCGGTCATGGGTGTGTACGTCCGAAACGGCGAGCCCCTGCGCCACCAGGAGGGCGGCGTACTCGTCTCGCCTGAGGCGGGGGTTGACTTCGGCGACCCAGCCCCATTCGGGGCCCAGGGGGCCGTCCGGCTGCTCGCGCCAGACGATATCTGAGACGATGACGTGGCCGCCGGGCTTGACGGCGCGGGCCAGCTCCGCGAGGCAGGGCTCCAGGCCGACGATGGAGGGGGCGCCGATGCAGTAGGCGGCATCACAGACCGCGTCGCGCACGGGGACACGCTTGCCATCGGCGCGGAGGACGGTAACCAGGTCGCGGAGGTTCCAGTGCCAGGCCTTGGCGGCGGCGTAGTGGATGAACGGGTCGTAAAGGTCGACAGAGAGGACGCGGCAAGCGAAGCGGCCGGCGAGAGTGCAGGCGGCCTCACCCTTGCCAGCGGCGACATCGAGCAGACGCGTCGATTCGTGGGGGTTGTCCGTCTGAGCGGTGAGGTCGGCCGTGGGGCCGCGGGCGGGTGTGAGGGGGGGCGGGGGGGGGGGGGGGGGG
>CBDURB010000184.1:0-4188 GCA_965369585.1 uncultured bacterium | reverse complement strand
CGACGAAACCTTCGATGTCGTCTTCCAGCAGGAGCTGGCCCGCAGCGGCCTGTCCGAGTTGGAATTTCGCGATATGATTGAGGCGTTGGTTCTCCAGGTCAAGCTGCTGGAGATGTTTGAGGCTGAGCTTTCCCCATCGGCGGAGTCCGTACGCTACCGCCAGATTCTGGTCAGCACGGATGAGACGGCGCAGGAGATTCGGGATCAGATAGAAGAGGGCGAGGATTTTGCTGCCCTGGCTGCCGAGAACTCCCTGGATGTGGGGACCAGGGACAGCGGCGGCGAAGTGGGCTGGGTGCCGAGAGGCGTGTTGGACGCCTCTACGGAGGAGCTGGTGTTCTCACTGGAGCCCAACGAGATCACGACGATCCCCCTTCCACAGGGCGTGATCGTCATAGAGATGCAGGAGAAGGCTGAAGACCGCGAAGTGGAGGAAATCCAGAGAGCCCCGCTGGCCAGGCGTACATTCGACAGCTGGGTTCAGGAGAAGGGGCAGCCCCTCGACATCGTAATCAGCGTTGTCCCGGGGGCAGACAACTACGATCAAAAGAAGGCCGAGTGGGCTGTCGACCGCGCCTACACCCAACAATCGGTCCCGGTTACAGGAGGTCAAGGGGGCTAGCGGTGGTGGTGCGGTGGCCGCACAGGTAAACATCGTCCTGCTGGGGCTGGGAGTCGTTGGCGGCGGCGTCGCCGGCGCTCTCAGTGAGAGAGCTGACACCTACTCCCAGCGCGTCGGCGCCACCCTCGCGCTGCGACGTGTCCTCGTACGTCACCTGGACAAGGAGCGGGCGGTCAAGCTTGACCCCAGCCTCCTTACGGTCGATGCGGAGGAGGCCGTATCCGGCGATGTGGACATCGTCGTAGAGTTGCTGGGCGGTGAGAATCCTGCTTACGGTCTCATTAAGGAGGCCCTCTCCCGCGGCCGCTATGTGGTCACCGCTAACAAAGAGGTGATGGCAAAACACGGGCCGGAGCTGCTAAGTCTGGCGGCCGAGAAAGGGGTGGATATCCTCTACGAGGCCAGCGTCGGTGGCGGCATCCCCATCATCTCTCCCCTCAAGCGTGACCTTTCCGCTAACGAGATATCCAGTGTCCGTGCCATTATCAACGGCACCACTAACTACATCCTCACTCGTATGAGCAGGGATGGCCTGGACTTCGCCACTGCGCTGGCCCAGGCGCAGCAGTTGGGCTATGCCGAAGCAGACCCGACCAACGACATCGATGGGCACGACGCCGCCTACAAGCTGGCGATCCTCGCCAGCCTGGCCTTCCACACCCGCATCGGCCCTGACGACATTCGTCGCGAGGGGATCGGCGGTCTGGCGCCCCGTGATTTCCGCTACGCCCGCGAGCTTGGCTACGCCATAAAGCTGCTGGCCATCGCCCGCCGGGAGGGCTCATCCCTGCAGGTGCGCGTTCACCCAACCCTGGTGCCTGAGGAGGAGTTGCTGGCCAAGGTGGACGGTGCTCTCAACGCCGTGCAGATCGAGGGCGATCTCAGCGGGCGGGTCCTCTTCCAGGGCGCTGGAGCGGGCTCCCTACCCACCACTTCCGCCGTCATGGCGGACGTTCTGGACGCCGCCCGCGCTATCGTCCAGGGTGGCCGTCCTTTTCCCTGGCGCTACACCGCCGAGGTGGCCATTAAGCCCCTGGCAGAGCTGGTGACCCGTTACTACATTCGCCTGGAGGTGGTCGACCGGCCCGGCGTCCTCGCCGGTATCGCCCGCGCCTTCGGTGACCACGAGGTAAGCATCGCCTCGGTCATCCAGAAGGAGGTGGACGAGGCGGCCCAGACCGCGGAGCTGGTGATCATGACGCACCCTGCCCGTGAGGAGGCTGTGCAGGCGACCGCTGTGCAGGTTCGCGACCTTCCTGAAGTGGTCAGCATCGGTAACTTGCTGAGGGTGGACGACTAACATGAGTGTGGAGAGAAAAGAAGCCTCCATAGAGAACCGTCTCCAGTACCTGGACGAGGATCTCCGTCAGGCTAAGGCTGCTCTGCACAAAGTGGAGCATGAGCTGAAGCAGGCGCTGGACCAGATATGGAATCTGGATAGCGGCCTGCATAAGCTTGAGGAGAGCGGCGGTTCCGGCGGGGCGGCTGCCCTTCTCGATGTTCAAGAGGGGATCCATGAGCTCCGCAGCCAGGCTGACCGGCTCCAGGACGGTCACAATGAACTGACCGGCCGCGCCGAGGAGTTGGGCCGTCAGCAGCAATCTGACCTTAAGCGCGACCGCCGGGAGCGGGCTGCTCTCCTGAAGAAGGCGGAGGCCGCCGCGCAATCTGTGGGCCAGTTCGAGAGCCGCATCCAGCGTCTGGAGGAGTCTCTGCGTCATATAGAGGAGGTGGTTGCGGAGCTTCGCCTTTCTCAAAGCGCCCAGGACCATGAGGTTGAGGAGCTCACTAGCCGGGGCGCCCGCAACCTGGAAACCACCCAGCGCCTGGAGCACAGGATCGGTGCCCTCACCACCGACATCGAAGCTCTCCACAAGCACGACGGGGAGATGGAGGAGAGGGTGACCCTGTACGAGGAGAGGGTTCACCGCGAGGAGGAGCGGGTCGCAAAGTTTGAGCGAGAGCTGAACCTGCCGCGGGAGATCAAAGAGCAGCTGGACCGCGCCCGCTTCGAGCGGCAGCAGATGATCGATCATCTGGCCAAGATGCAGTCTTCCACCACGGAACTGTCTGAACGCACCGCCGAGTTCGTCCAGGGCCTGGCCCGCATCGATCAGCGCACTCAGAGGCAGGCCGATCGCCTCGTGGAGTTGGCGGAGGAGGTGCGACAGCAGCGTGAGACGGTGTTCGAGCAGCTCAAGCGGCTGGTCCAAACCATGGAGAAGCAGCGGCGCCGCCAGCTGGAGGCGCTGACCCAGGAGATCAAGGAGCTGACCCGGGGTGATTTCAAGGCCGAGCAATAGTAGCGCCCGCGAGGGTATCCTCCACCGCTATCGGGATCGCCTTCCCGTTACCGATGCGACACCGATGTTCTGCCTTGGGGAAGGCGAGACGCCCCTGGTGCTCTCGCGTCGGCTGGCCGAGCGCGTAGGCTGTGAGCGGCTGTACTTCAAGCTGGAGATGTGCAACCCCACGGGCTCTTTCAAAGACCGCGGCATGGTCGTCGCCGTCGCTAAGGCGGTTGAGGAGGGGGCGCGGGCGGTGCTCTGCGCCTCTACCGGCAACACCAGCGCTTCCGCTGCCGCCTACGCCGCCCACTGCGGCCTGGACGCCTTTGTGCTGGTGCCCCGCGGCAATATCGCACGCGGTAAGCTGGCTCAGGCGGTGGCGCACGGCGCCCGTGTCCTCGCCATTCAGGGGAACTTTGATGCCGCCCTGGAGATCGCGCGCGAGATCAGCGGCCGCCACCCCATGGCGATGGTCAACTCCATCAACCCCAACCGCATCCAGGGACAGAAGACCGCCGCCTTCGAGATCGTGGACGCTCTGGGTGACGCCCCCGACCTGCTGTTCATCCCGGTGGGCAACGCGGGCAACATCACCGCCTACTGGCGCGGGTTCGTCGAGTACTATCAGGCGGAGATCGCCGCCCGGAAGCCGCGGATGATGGGCTGGCAGGCCGCCGGCGCCGCACCCATAGTCCGGGGTGAGCCCGTGGAGAACCCGGAGACCGTAGCCTCCGCTATCCGCATCGGTAACCCGGCCAGCTGGAAGGGCGCCCTCGCCGCCAGCAACGAGTCCGGCGGCGCTATCGATGCCGTTACCGACGATGAGATCATGGCCGCCTACCACCTGCTCGCCCAGGAAGAGGGCATCTTCGCTGAGCCCGCGTCGGCGGCCTGCGTGGCCGGCCTGCTGAAGGCGGGGCCGCGGCTGGACCTGGCCGAAAAGACCGTGGTCTGTGTAATCACCGGTCACGGCCTGAAGGACCCGGAGACCGCTCTCGCCGCCCAGGCCGAGATGACCGAGGTTCCGGCCGAGCTGGACGCGGTGGAGCGGGCAATGGCCCTCGGCTAGGGGCCGTGGCGCTCGTTCCAGACTGCGAACGGGTGGCGCCGAACACGTCGTACTCGTAGCCCGCCGTCACGTTGCCGCTGCCGGCATTTCGTCTGTCGCTGAGATGAGAGCCTGTCCTGAGCCTGTCGAAGGGTCCAGGCCGTAGACGTAGGTGTTCGCTCCGTCCTGCAGCACGACCGGCAGTTGGCTGATACGTCCGGTTAGTCAGG
>CBDURB010000183.1:0-4189 GCA_965369585.1 uncultured bacterium | reverse complement strand
GCGGGGCAGGAATCTAGACCTCACCAACAGGGAGTACTGCATACTGGAGGAGCTGGCCCGCAATGCCGGCCGGGTCGTCAGCCACAGGACGCTGCTGGACCGCGTGTGGGGCGAGGAGAATCGTGACGGGCCGCAATGCCTCAAGACCTACATCTCCCGGCTCCGCCGCAAGATCGAGATCGAACCTCGACACCCGCAATACATACTCACCCATTACGGTGGCGGCTACCGTCTGGCCGTGCACGCCGATGGAGCTGGAGGCGATATGGCCTGGGATGCCGCCGGGGCGCCTGAGGTGGTGGCCAATCAGAAGCCAGCGAACGGCGGACCGATAGAGAGCTTTCTCCGCTTGCTTGGCCGCATTCCAGGGCTAGCTCGCCAGACCGGCGGAACCCGGGTGCTCCGCAGGCCGGCACGTCGGTTTTCTGGTCCCCTGCGGCGCGAGTCCGATCGACAGGAGGTTGGTTAGCCATGAGGCGCAAGTACTACCCCGGCGAAGCCGTCGTCGAGGGAATCTACTGGAAGAACAAGGCCTGGGAGTTCATCGCCATCACCGAGGGCGGAGCGCTACCCACAGAGGAGGGGGTGGCCTACTACTGGGTGCCCCGAGTCCTGGTGCTGCTCGCAGGCCCCCTTCTGGGCCTGGTCTACGTTTTGGCCCTGCCATTTGCTGGCCTTCTCTTCCTGGCCTACCTCGGCCTGCGCAGTGCCATCCGAGGGCTGGCATCCATATGGTGGAGAGATGCCGAACGGGGGACTGGCAGCCGCCGCTAGACGCCCTTACCGGGGACATTGGTCCGTCCGTAGACGTTTGGTGCAACCACGCACCTTCCGGTGGCTTGCCGCTGTCACTGGTCCATCCCCAGTGCCTGGCGGGGGGATTGTGATAGAATTTGCAATGGCTCGCCTGGCCGCAGCGTGACTCGGACCACCTCCGCAGTGCTGAGAAGCGAACATGAAACTCCGGTTGCCGAGCGGCCTGCGGTGGAGAGTGGCCGTCTTTGCCGCGGCCATACTGGCGGTGGTCGTCGTCCTGGTGGCCTTCCTGGGATTGCGCTCGCTGGACGAGCAGACCGACCGCCTTCTCCAGCAGCGCCTGGTCATCGCCCAGCTGGTTGCCGAGCGCATCGACGAGTTCATGTCTCGCTGCAGCAGCAACCTGGAGACGCTGGCTGCCCAGCTCAGCAGACAGGGGTATAACCCTTCACAGGCCGCGGGTGAACTACCGTCTCTACTCGAGGCGCAAGAGGAGTTCTCCCACATCCTGAGCATCGACCGGGATGGGAGGGTAGCGGCTGCCGACGCGGCCTTCCCCGGTGCCTTGGGGGCGAAGCTCCTCGGCGACACTTGCCCGCAGCCGACACGAGCGGAAGGCACTGTGTCCCCCACGTATGGCGTCTGGGCCGTCGATGGCGAGTCTTGGGCCTGCACCGCGGTCCCCATCAGAGGAGTCGATGGGGTGCCTGCCGGGTATCTGGTAGGCCTTATCGACCCCGTCCACCTCGGCTCCACGATCTCGTTACCCGTCCGAGGAGTGGGAGAGAGGGCCTACATCGAGCTCGTGGACGAAACAGGCGCAGTGATTCGCAGTTCCACAGATGAGCCCCTTGGCCGCGCCAACGAGCATTCCGCCTACTTTGTCGACCTCATCTCCGCTAAGGAGACCGACGTCTCCACTTGCCATAGCTGCCACGATGACGACGCCGAACGCCGAAAGGACGTTCTCGCATTCGCTCCCACGGAGAGCATCCCCTGGGGCGTGGTCCTGCGTGAGCCGGAGGAGGACGCACTGGCGCCCGCCAACAACCTGCGCCGGCAGGTGCTGATAGTGGGCGGCCTCTCCCTTCTGGCCATCGTCCTGTTGGCCTGGGCACTCATGCGACTTATCGCCAGGCCCGTGAGCGGCCTCATCGCCGCCAGTGAACGTATCGCCGGGGGCGATCTAGACACTCCCGTCCCCGCGGTGGGGCAAGACGAGATAGGCATGCTGGCCCGCCGTCTGGACGAAATGAGGGTGGAACTGCGGACATCGCGTCAGCGTAGAGAGCGCTGGAACGTGGAGATGGAACAGGCTGTACAGCAGAGCACCAGCGAACTGGCTACACTCCTGGACATCTCTACCACTTTTCAGGCAGCCACGGATCTCGACAGCCTGCTGGATATGATCCTCGCTCGTAGCGTGGCGCCGTTCGAGGCGGCCGACGCCGCCGCCCTCTTTCTCTATGACCCAGACGAGGACTGGCTGACCGCCAGGTCCGCGGTGGGCTACCAGTGGGAGCCCCTGTCACGCGTGCGATTGAGGCCAGGGGAGGGCATCCTGGGCAAGGTCTTTCAGCGAAGGCAACCGCTCCTCTGCGCCAGCCGCGAGGCGATAGCCGCAAACGTTGCCGACATTACGCCTGAAAATCGATCGCTCCTCGCCGCCGCTCGCGCCCGGCTAGGCGAGCGGCGCAGCGCGATGTGTGCGCCCCTGGTAGCCAAAGACTCCGCCATGGGTGCGCTGATCCTTGTCAACCTCCGCCACGAGAAGGCCTTTACTCAGGATGACGTCCGATTCCTCCAGGCCGTGGCCAATCAGGTGGCCATCGTCGTGGAGAACGCTCACCTTTGGGCGGAGGCCCGCGACGCCGATGCCCTGACTGAGGCCGCCCGCTTAAAGGATGAGTTCCTGGCGAGCGTTTCCCACGAGTTGCTCACCCCCGTCACCTCTATCCGCGCTGCCGTCGGGCTGCTGGCCAGCACCACGTCAGAGCAGGAGGAACTCCCCCTTGATTTGGTGGCCAGCCTGTCTCGGAACACTCAGCGGCTCCAATCGCTACTGGAGGGCCTTCTGGACCTGGCCTGGCTGCAAAGCGGGGAAGCCGCCCTCGATTTGGAGCCGTGCGACCTGAGGATGGTGATAAAGGACAGCGTCGCTGCGATAGGACCTCTCGCAGAGGAGAACAGCATCACTATTGCCATGGAATGTCCATCGTCCCCGTGCTGGGTCCTAGGCGACGGGAAGCGGCTGGATCAACTAATGACTAACCTGCTCTCCAACGCCTGCAGGTTCACTCCCCGGCGGGGCCACGTTACGGTGGGCCTGGTAGAGCAACAGCGGCAGTACGGGGTGTTCGTGACTGACACTGGGCCCGGTATCCCTCTATCGGAGCAGCAGCGCATTTTCGAGCGGTTCTATTCGCGCTCCCGCGGCCCCGGAGAGCGAGGGGGCTCAGGCCTTGGCCTCGCCATTGCCAAGGCGGTGGCAGAGGCTCACGGAGGGCAGATCTGGGTCACCAGCAGGCCAGGCCACGGGAGCACCTTCCATTTCGCCCTTCCCAAAGGAGGGTCGTGATGAAGATTCTGGTGGTGGATGACGAGCCTGATGTGGCAGACCTCATAGCGCTCACCTTCAACCTGCAGTGGCAGGAGTCCGAGGTTATCGCTGCCAGTGACGGAGAATCGGCATTGAAGCTCTTCGACGAAGAATCCCCAGACGTTGTTGTGCTGGACATAGGGCTGCCGGGAATGAGCGGGTTCGACGTCTGTCGCCACCTGCGGGAACGCTCCGACGTGCCCATCCTCATGCTAACCATCAGAGGAAAGCTCATGGATCGACTCAAGGGCCTGGAACTGGGCGCGGATGACTACATCGTGAAGCCCTTCGACCCGCTGGAGCTCGTGGCCCGCACGCAGGCCGTGCTCCGACGCTCACGGCTCCTTCCCGTTGCTACGTCCGATCGCATCGTGGTCGACGAGAACCTGACCATTGACCTCGCCGATTCCAAGGTCATAACAGGCGGACGTTCCATCAAGCTGACGCCCATCGAAGGCCGACTCCTCTCCCATCTCGTACATAATGCGGGCCGGGTCATGCCCCACCACACCCTTCTGGCCCGGGTCTGGGGACTGGATAGCCCAGACGATGCGATCCTCCTGAAGGTGCACATCGCACGGCTACGCGAGAAATTGGCCGATGACTCTCGAAACCCGCGATACATACTCACGGAGCGGGGCCTCGGCTACCGCTTTGCCAGGATCAGGTCGCAACCCCACGACGTCGATTAAGAAGGGCGGAGGGCCGCGTGGCCGCGCCCCTCGGTGGTGGCGTAACTTCGGTGTGGTATTCACCCTCCGACGGACCAACCGCAGGCCCCGGGGCGCCTTAGCAATTGTCGCCGATTTGTCGCCATACTGGGCGACTAGCCCC
>CBDURB010000182.1:0-4194 GCA_965369585.1 uncultured bacterium | reverse complement strand
AGCCGTCACCTGGGGCGATATCAGGTCATACCTATCGCCGGGGCCTCCGAGGGCTTTGTGCCTGAGGACGCTGAGCTGCTGATCGAAGGCACCGAGACCGGCAAGACCCTCGTTGAGAACAGGCTCAAGCCTATAGAGCTGCTGTTCCGCTCCACGACTTGTCTGGTCGCGGGTAAGGGGCGAGAATTCAGGGGCCGCCGCCGCGAGGTGTTCGACCACGTACTGTCTGCGCTACGGTCGTCCACGAAGGCGGCGTAGACGGTCTGATACAATTGCCGCGAGGTCAGAAGTTGAAATGCCGCCGCTCGGATTGCACACCGTCGTCGCC
Organism: uncultured bacterium; assembly: GCA_965369585.1. Lineage (GTDB taxonomy): Bacteria > Chloroflexota > Dehalococcoidia > SM23-28-2 > RBG-16-64-32 > JADFNQ01. The sequence continues at coordinate 3,866 of CBDURB010000182.1, read as the reverse complement.
AAGGAGGTGGGGGACCGCCTCCGTTACCACGTCTTGGATGAGGAGAGGGGAAATCTCTACCTGGGCTCCACTGCGCCCGACATCCGTGTGATCACCCGCTGGGAGCGTGGGCGCACACACTTCTTCGACCTTTCCAACTTCGATGAGCAGAGCGGCGTCGCTGGCTTGTTCAGCGCCTATCCGCGGCTGCGTGAGCCCGGCGGCCTCGGTGCGGGGACCGTGGCGTTCATGGCCGGCTACGTCACGCATCTGGTTATGGATGAGCTGTGGATCAACACTATATATCGCCCCTTCTTTGGTGTGCGCTCTCCTTTGGGCGGGGACCTGCGCGCCAACATCATGGACCGGGCGATTCAATTCTCCCTCGACCGCCAGAAACGCATCGACCGGGAGCTGATGGCCCACGTTTTGGACGAAGTCGCCCGCTCCGACCTGGCGCTGGAGATCGACTTCATAGACGGGAAAACGCTGCACCGCTGGAAGGAAGTCATCCTGGATGTGGTTAACTCTTCCCCTGACTGGGAGCGGTTTCGGAACATCGCCGGCCGTCACCTGCGGGAGGCAGGGATCGAATCCCCGGAGCAGTTCAAGGAGTTTCTGCGGTCGCTGCCGGACCTGGTGGACGAGACGTTGCGCTATCTGACCGAGGAGCGGCTCCGTGAGTTCATGGACCTCTCCGTGGAGCATGGCGTAGGCGCGGTGAAGGAGTACTTAGAGTGCGAATAGCGCGCGGAATGGACGAAGCGAGGAGTACGGTTCTCCATCGTACGCCGTTGGAGGCGGTGGAGCTCCCCTCCGTCGTGAGGGAGACGATACGCCGCACGTTCGACGCTGATCTGGGCGTGTCCGAGGTGGTCGACCGCATCCTGCGCGACGTTCGCGAGCAGGGCGACGCGGCCGTGGCTCGGTACAACCAGGAGATCGACGGCGTCGCCGGCGATCAGGCGCTCTCTCTTGAGGTCACATCCGCGGAGATTGAGGGCGCTTATGAGCACCTCGACGCCGGCCTGGTCCGTGCGCTACGGGAGGCGGCTGTTCAGATTCGGCGCTTCCACGAGAGGCAGATGGAGCACGCTCTGCGGGACTTTCGGAAGGACGGCGTGGGCCAGCAGGTTCGCCCGCTCTCCCGAGTCGGCATGTACGTGCCTGGCAGGGCAGCCGTTTATCCTTCCACCGTCCTCATGATCGCCATACCGGCGATGGTCGCCGGCGTAGAGGAGTTGGTAATGGCCACGCCGGTCCTGCCGGACGGGAGCGTGTCGCCGCTGAAGCTGGTCGCGGCTCACATCGCGGGGGTGAGTCGGGTGTTCCGTGCGGGGGGCGTTCAGGGCATCGCCGCCCTTGCCTACGGCACGGACTCCATACCGCGGGTGGATAAGATCTGCGGCCCGGGGAACGTATTCGTGACCGAGGCGAAGAAGAGGGTTTACGGCATGGTTGGCCTGGATGGCGTGTTCGGGCCCTCAGAGACGGTCGTGATCGCCGATGGCGGCGCTGACGCCAATTTGGTGGCGGCCGATCTCCTGGCAGGGGCCGAACACGATGAGCTGGCGACCGCGATCCTCATCTCCACCTCCGATGAACTGGTGAGCAAGGTGTTGGGTGATCTCCAGTCGCAGGTGGCCGGGCTCGGGCGTCAGCAGGTCGCTCGCGTGTCGCTGAAGGCGCGCGGCGGCGTCGCCGTGGTAGACGATCTAGACCAGGCGTTGGAGCTGGCCAACGAGTTTGCGCCGGAGCACCTCTGCCTGCACGTCGACAAGCCGGAGCAGTTGGTGAAGAAGGTGCGCAACGCGGGCGCCGTGTTCGTCGGTGCAGAATCCGCGGAGTCCATCGGCGACTTTACGGCGGGGCCCAGCCACGTGATGCCCACCGGAGGCAGCGCCCGTTTCGCCTCGCCCCTTGGCGTGTGGGACTTTCTCAAGGCGACCAGCGTCGTCGCCCTCGACGACAAGGCGCTGGCGAAGCTGGGCCCGGCGGCGGCGGCCATAGCGCGGGCAGAGGGATTCGAGGGCCACGCGCGGGCCATCGAGCGAAGGCTGGAGAGGCGGCGCTAACGTGGGCGAGTCTCCAGACAAGGATATCCTGCGGCTGGCCCGGCAAGACCTGGTAGCGATGCCCGGCTATGCGTCGGTGGAGCCACCGGAGATCCTGGCCAAGCGATTGGGTATCCCAGAGGAGCGAATCGTCAAGCTGGATGGGAACGAGAACCCGTATGGCTCCTCCACGAAGGTGCGCGAGGCGCTGGCCAGCTTTCCGCGCTATCACATCTATCCCGACCCGGAGCAGCGGCGGATGAGGGAGGCGATCGCCGAGTACGTGGGGGCAGACCCGGACCGGATCGTTGTTGGCAACGGCTCCGATGAGCTGCTGGACCTGACGGCGCGGCTCTTCCTCTCGCCGGGTGACGGTGTGGTGAACGCGCCGCCCACGTTCGGCATCTACGAATTCGTTGCCCGCACCTACGGCGCGCAGGTCGTGGAGGTTCCCCGCCGCGAGGACTTCGCGCTGGACCTTGAGCCGATGGAGAAGGCGCTGGCGGCCGGGGCCAAGCTGATCTTCCTCGCCTCGCCGAACAACCCGACGGGCAACGCCGTCGCTCCCGAGGAGTTGGAGCGGCTCCTCGCGCACAATGCGGTGGTCGTGGTCGATGAGGCGTATGCGGAGTTCGCGGATGGCAGCTACCTGGCGCTGGCGGCGGAGCGCGATAACCTTATTGTGACGCGAACGTTCAGTAAGTGGGCGGGGCTGGCGGGGCTGAGAGCGGGATACGGCGTATTCCCCCGCGCCGTGGCGGAGACCATACGCAAGATCAAGATGCCTTATAACATGAACGTGGCGGCGCAGACGGCGGTGCTCGCTTCCCTGGAGGACAGGGCGGCGTTGGCCGAAAACGTCAAGCTGATCGTTGACGAGCGGGAGCGTATGGCGGAGCGCCTGGCCGGGTTCCCCTGGCTGCGTGTCTACCCCTCGCGCGCCAACTTCCTGCTCTGCCAGGTACAGGGCCGCTCGGCGACGGAGGTGCAGGCGCAGCTCCGGGAGCGAGGCGTGCTAGTACGCCACTTCGACTCGCCCGGCGTGCGCGGCTGCCTGCGCATCAGCGTGGGCCGGCCCCAGGATACGGACCGCCTGGTGGAGGCGCTGGCCGAGATCGGAGCCGCCGTTGTCTGACGCGAGCGCTCGCAGGGCCGTCGTCCACAGGGAGACGCGGGAGACGGACGTATCGGTGGAGCTGGCGCTGGAGGGCAGCGGCCGCTACCAGGTGTCCACCGGCATCGGCATGCTGGATCACATGCTGGAGCAGCTGGCCCGGCACGGCCTGTTCGACATAACCGTTGAGGCGAGAGGTGACATTGAGCGCGACCCGCACCACCTGGTGGAGGATGTGGGGCTGGTGCTGGGCCAGGCGCTGAACGAGGCGCTGGACGAGCGACGCGGCATTACGCGCTTCGGCCACGCCATTGTGCCGATGGACGAGGCGCTCGTGATGGTGGCGCTGGACCTGGGTGGCCGCGGTCACGCCGGCATCCAGTTCAACTTCGAGCGGGAGATGCTGGGGCAGCTCCCCACGGAGAACATCGGCCACTTCCTGGCCGCTTTCGCCAGCGAGGGCCGGCTCAACCTGCACGTGCGGGAGCTGGCAGGCGAGAACGATCACCACCGGGTGGAGGCCGCGTTCAAGGCGCTGGCGCTGTCCCTGCGCCAGGCCGTGACCATCGATGTGCGGGCCGCGGGCGAGATCCCCAGCACCAAGGAAGCGCTGTAGGGGTTAGCCTACGGCCACTCCCCGCGCACGATCTCGGCGTCGATCAGATCACGTGTGGCCCTGATCCTTGCGAGAAATTCGTTGCGTTGCTCAGCGCTCATTC
>CBDURB010000181.1:0-4220 GCA_965369585.1 uncultured bacterium | reverse complement strand
CGCCTGCAGGAGCTGGAGGAGGCGCTGGGGGTCAAGGAGAACCGCCCTGACGACGTGTTCATAGTGGCGGACGTCATCGCGCAGGACCCCTCGGGCTTCAAGCGTGCCCTGGCCATCGACCGCGGCAGCAAAGACGGCCTGGACGAAGGGATGGTGGTGCTATCCAAGAGCGGCAGCCTGGTGGGCGTGGTTTCCCTTGTATACGAAGAGTTCGCCTGGTTGCGCCTGATCTCGGACCCTAACAACGCCGTGAACATAGCCATACTTACCGGGGGCGAGGACGGCTCCGAGGCGCGGGGAGTGGCGGTCGGCGACCTGCGCAGCAGGCTATCCCTGGAGATGCTGCCCACGGAGGCGCAGATACAGGAGGGCGATCTGGTCATCACATCGGGCCTCGGCGGCAACTATCCGCGAACGCTTCTCCTGGGCAGCGTGACATCCGTAGAGGAGAAGCCCCAGGCGCTGTCCAAGCGGGCTACGATGGAGCCCGCGGCGGACCTTTCGTCCCTGGATACGGTATTAATCATTACCAATTTCCGGCCCGCCAGGCTGGAAGGCCCGTGAAGTACGCGCTCGCTCTCGCCGGGTCGTTCACGGTCGCCATCCTGGCTACCTCTGTGATGCCATACGTGAAGGTGCTGGGAGTAGCTCCGGACCTGGTGCTCATCTTCGCCGCCTGCTGGGCGATGATACGCGGTCAGGGGGAAGCGATGGTCGTCGTGCCGATAGCCGGGCTCCTCCGCGACCTCACCACCAGCGATCCTGTAGGCACCTCCATGCTGGCGCTATCGCCCATCGTGCTGCTGGCGGTAATTCGCGATCTGCGTCCGGTTGAGAGCGATTTCCTGCCTACGCTGGCGGTTGTGGCGATAGCCAGCTTGGCCTACGCTGTAGTCAGCATGACGGTGCTGGCCGCAGTCGGCAACGACGTACCGTGGGGTGCTGCCATGCTGCGTGTTGCGCTCCCCTCTATGCTGGTGAACCCCCTGTTCACCGTGCTCATATATCCACCCATGCGATGGCTGAGTACGCGTCCCAAGAGAGAGAGCTTTGGCGTAGGTTCAGCAGTGCAACTCTAGACCGATATGGACCCGTACCTGAGACCGGACCACCGAGAGCGAGCGCGCCAGCGCGATAAGCGAGAGCCGCCGGGCCGCAACCACCCGCTCTTCACAGCGCTGCGGGTGCTGGTCATTCTGCTCTTCGGCATCCTCATCGTCCAGCTGGTGCGGCTCCAGGTTATCGACAGCGACGACTACGCCCATCGGGCCGAGATCAACGCCCTGCGAGAGGTTCAGATTCCGGCGGCGCGCGGCCTCATCCTCGATCAGGACGGGCGACCGCTGGTTAGAAACGCCGCCCGCTACTCGGCGGCCGTCTTGCCCGGAGACCTCCCCGATCGGGGAGAGATGGGCGTGTATCGCCAGATGGAGAGGGTTACCGGCGTGCCCATGGATGAGATCGAGCGGATGGTGCTGGCCGGGATCGAGACCAACGGCGCCTTCAATCCCGTGGTCATCAAGTCGGATATCGACGAGGAAACGGCGCTAACCCTGCGCGAGCTGGAGCCGGTCACTCCCGGCCTCAAGCTACTCGTGGAGCCGACTCGAGAGTATCTGGCGGCGTCCTACCTCTCACACGTCTTGGGCTACGTAGGCCCTATCTCCCAGGATGAGTACGAAGAGCTAAGAGACCAGGGCTACCTGTTTCAGGACTACACCGGCAAATCCGGCGTGGAGTTCACCTACGAATCCCTTCTTCGCGGCCGGCCCGGGAAGAAGCTGATAGAAGTGGACGCGCTCGGGCGCGAGCTGAAGGTCATCTCGGAGCGGCGGCCCCTGGACGGATCTAACCTCGTCCTCACCATCGATCTTGACCTCCAGAAGATGGTGCAGGAAACGCTGCAGGAGTTCACGGCGGAGGGCGACAACGCGGCGGCGATAGTGATGGACATTAACAGCGGTGACATTCTGGCCATGGTCTCCCTGCCGGGCTTCGATAACAACGCGTTCTCCGGCCCTCTCAGCGACGATGACCTGGCCGCCATTGTTGAGGGGCCCGGCAAACCCCTGGTGAACCACGCCCTCGCCGAAAGATACCCGCCGGGCAGCACCTTCAAGACGATCGTCGGAGCGGCCGCCCTTCAGGAAGGGATCGCCTACACCGGCACCACCATCACCAGCCGCGGCTATATTACTGTTGAGAACGAGTACGACCCCAATGTGGTGACTCCGTTCTACGACTGGTCCGCCCTGGGTGTACTGGACTTCTACGACGGCATCGCCATGTCCTCCAACGTCTACTTCTACTACCTCGCCGGCGGCAAGGCGGACGAGGGGTTCCCCGGCCTGGGCGAGGCCCGCGTCGCGAAGTACGCGCGTGCCTTTGGCCTGGGCGCGCCCACAGGTATCGACCTGCCCGGTGAGTCGGCTGGTCTGGTGCCGGACGCGCAGTGGAAGGAGGAGACCTTCGGCGACAGCTGGTTCCTGGGCGACACGTACAACTTCGGCATCGGCCAGGGCTATCTGTCGGCTACTCCGTTGCAGATCATTACCGCCGTCTCAGCCATAGGCAACGGCGGCAATGTGGTCAGGCCACACCTGCTGAGGGAGGTGCAGGACAGCCACGGCAACGTTTTCCAGCAATTCGAGCAGAGCGTGCGGGAAATAGTGCCGGTGGAGCCGGAGTACCTCCAGATCGTGAAAGAGGCGATGCGCGAATCCGTAACCAGAGGAGTGGCCCAGAAGGCGGCCGTGCCGGACCTCGAAGTGGCCGGCAAGACGGGGACGGCGGAATTCGGCCCGGCGCGCCCAGGATCACAGGAGACTCACGGCTGGTTCGTGGGCTTCGCTCCCTACGATGAGCCTGAGATCGCCGTGGTGGTGTTCTTCCAGCGCGGCATTGGCGGCAGCGACGCCGCCCCAGCTGGCAGCAAGATACTGGACTACTACTTCCACGGGCCTCGGTTGGCGCAGAAGCCGGAGGAAGGCGAGTAGTGGAGCGCCACGCCTTCCGCCACTTCGACTACGGGCTGCTGTTGCTGGCCGGAGCGCTGGCGGCCTACGGCGGCCTACTCATCTACAGCGCCTCACTCACCGCCTACCCGGACGGCATCGCCGGGCTCAGCCACCCCGTTGTCAAGCAGGCGATGTTCGCGGCGTTTGGGCTAATGATGATGACGATCATCGCCTGGATGGACTATCGCGTGTTCGGACAGATGGCGCCGGCGCTGTACGCCCTGGCCATCCTTATACTGGTAGTGGTGTTGTTCCTGGGCGAGAGCACCTTCGGCTCGCGTCGCTGGATAACTGTGGGCGGCACGCAGATACAGGCCTCAGAGGTCGCTAAGCTGCTCACGATCATCGCCCTCGCCTACTTCCTGGCCGACCGACAGCGTCAGATCACACGCGTACGGGTCTTTCTGACTTCGTTGGCGCTGGCGATGCTGCCGGCGGCGCTGGTCATCGCGGAGCCGGACATGGGCACGGCGATCATCTTCGGCGCCATCTGGATGGGGATGGTGATAATGTCGGGGGCGCGGGTGCGGCATGTGCTCATCCTGATCGGCTTTCTCCTGGCCGCCATACCGTTCGCCGCCCTGGCCGTACTCGGTGACTATCAGCGGGATCGTATCGCCCTTTTCTTCAACCCCAACTCTGACCCCCTCGGCGGTGGCTTCAACATCCTCCAGGGCGAGATCAGCGTCGGCTCCGGCGGCGTCTTCGGCAAGGGGCTGACGAACGGCAGCCAGACGCAGCTCGACTTCCTACAAACGCCGGCGACGGACTACATCTTCAGCGTGTTGGGAGAGGAGCTGGGGCTCATTGGCGCCCTGGTGCTGCTGGCGCTGTTCGCAGCGCTGCTGTTCCGGACGATTCGGGTGGCCAGCCTGGCGCGGGATCAGTTCGGCCGGCTGCTGGCGACGGGGATCGCCATCATGATCCTGTTCCAGGTGTTCATCAACATCGCGGTGAACATCAGGCTGCTGCCGGTGACCGGCATACCCCTGCCGTTCGTGAGCCAGGGCGGCAGCTCCCTGATCATGCTGTTCATCGCCCTGGGTCTCCTCCAGAGCGTGCTCTTACGCCACCGCCATCTCGAGTTCTAGGGCCCTTCGGGCCATTCGCGGGCCCAACCCTGTCGATGGGCCACCCTGAACTGACAATGTAGGGGCGACCGTCAGGTCGCCAGCGTTGCCCACCAGCGTGGCGGGTGCGGGG
>CBDURB010000180.1:0-4223 GCA_965369585.1 uncultured bacterium | reverse complement strand
GTGAGGGGCTTGGGGGTCATAGCTCCCGCCCCATCACGAGGGAGGCCTGGCGCTGGCGGGTGGGGATCGTCCAGTAGGTGCGCAGGAGGCGGTCGCCGTCGGGGAGGAGGGAGAAGCCGTGGCGCTGGTAGAAGCGGATGGCCCAGGGGGCGTCGGCCCACATGCCGACGAGCAGTCGCGGCGTCGCGGTCAGGCCGACGACGTGGCGCAGCAGCGCCGAGCCGAGGCCGCGTCGCTGGCGGACCGTCTCCACGTAGAGGTGTCGCACCAGGGTCACGTCCTCCAGCGGCTGATAGCCGATGACGCCGACCAGCCGGCCGTCCTCCTCGAATCCGTAGAAGGTCATGGTAGCGATCTCGTGCTGCAGCTCGTCGATGGGCATGTAGGGCTCGTGCCAGCAGTCGTCCGGGATGACGCCCTTGTAGGCGCTAGCGGCGTCGTTGATGATCGCGCAGACAGATTGAAGATCGTCGTTGCGGCAGAGACGGATCACAGTATGTGTTTCACCTGGCGGCGCGCCCAGCGAACGCCATTCCACTGGCACCGGCGCCGAGGAGCGTAATGCCCAGGAGGATCAGCACGAAGCCTGCGACGCTGAACGCCGCCAGCCACCCGCTCACTGCCAGCACCATGCCCAGGGACAGGACGACTGAGCCCCAGGTGCGCGACCAGTTGAGCACGTAGCCAGCAAAGAAGCCAACCCCCAGGCATACCGGCAGAGTGAGGTCGATTAGGAGGGAGGTCGTCATCCCGACCTCCACACCTCGAAGCGCCAGAGGGAGACCGGCTCGTGGGGCTCGATTAGGGCCTTGGTGCGGGCGATGGCGGCCTTGTAGGCGCCGGCGGCGTCGTTGATGATCGCGCAGGCGGATTGAAGATCGTCGGCACGGCAGAGGCGGATCACGTTCGCTTTCTCGCCAGCACCGTCCCTTCGACGCCGATGCCGAAAATGGTAACGCCGGCGACTAACAGGGCGAGGCCGGCCAGGCTGAATGCCGCCAGCCAGCCAATCACCGCCAGCACCACGACGATGGACAGGACGACGGAGCCCCATATCCGCGAACGGAAGCGGAGGACCATCAGCACGACGCTGAAGAGGATGATGGAGAACAGGCCCACGAGAACACTCACCGCAGCCGCCTCACCTCAAAGCGCCAGAGGGAGACCGGCTCGTGGGGTTCGATTAGGGCCTTGGAACGGGCGATGGCGACCTGCTTCTCGGCGCTGTCAACGCCCTCGATGTCAGGCAGCAGTAGCCCGCGACGGCGACCGTTCTGGACGATGACGCCGAAGCGTTTCGGGTCGAGCTCCTGGAGGCCTTCGATCGGCTCGGGGTCGGTGAGGACGTCCACGCTGTAGACCAGGCGCGGCAGCTCTTCGGCGTTAACGGGGAGAAAGCGGCGGTCGGTGGTGGCGGCGTCGATGGCGTTGCGCACCACCTCGCGCGGCAGGTCCGGCTCCTCCGGCTGCACGGAGCCGATGCAGCCCCGCAGGGCACCGTCGTCGGTCTTCAGCGATACGAAGCAGCCGGCGCGTGCGGGCGCACCTTCCAGGGGCGACGGCGGTACGAGAACGCGGCGCTCCCGCACGAACGCCTCGACTGCATCGCGGGCCAGCCGCACGAGCGGATGTTTCGGGCCCGCGGCGGCGGCGACGTCCTGGGGCACCGTTTCGGCAGGCTCAGCCCGAGCGGGCTCCGCCTCAACGTGGGTGCGGCTTTCTTCGTCCTCAAGGATGTCTATGGCAGCCACCATGTAGCCCACGCCGAAGGGGCCCTCGTAGGAGAGGACACGCGGCTGAACGCGGAGGCTATCCAGGGCGCCCATGAGGAAGCTAATGGAGGCTACGGCGTCCTCACCGGCGCGCTCGCGGAACTCCTCGTCCATCGTCAGCAGCGCTTCGGCGTCCCAGGAGGCGACCGCCTCACGGATGCGAAGGTCCAGCTCCGGCCCGGCGGGGTCGAAGCCGTAGGGGCCATCCTCCGACAAGCGATGGGAGAGATCGGCGCTGACGACGACGACGGCGCGCCGCCCTACGCGGTCGATGGCGCGGCGCACGGCCTGGCCGAGCTGGAAGTGCTTGCGGGCCGAGAGGAACGATACGTTCATCGGCGTCAAGGGAGCCTCGGCCATGCCGCAGCGCAAGTAGTACAGCGGCACTGTGACGGACCAGTCCAGGCCGTTATCCCAGCGAGCCGCCGCATCCAAGGGCAGCTCGGCCTGTTCGGCCTCATCGCGGATCGCTGCGATGAGCTCAGGGTCGGTATCGAAACGTAAGCTCACCTGGGGGGCGCCCCAGCGGGCGAAGTCACCCTGGGCGGCGGGCGCGGTGAGGAGGACGAAGGCGCCGGGGTTCAGGGGGCCGTGCGTGGCCATGAGGAGCACGGTATCCGGCCGGTGGGCGGCTACGTCTCCAGCGAGCTGCTCCAGGGCATCGATGGTGCGCTGAACCTCCCGCTCCCGACCCTGGCCCACCTCGCGGACGATGATTGGCGGGTGAGGGGAAATACAGGCGAACTTTATGGCGGTCATGGCCAATCCTTGGAGATAGTATACCCCCGCAGGGAAGAGGGGGCGTAAAGCCTGCCTGCCGGTAGGCAGGGCCTGAAGCTACAGCAAGCCCTGGGTCGGCCTTGCGCCAGCGATACGTTCTATGACAGCGGCGCGAGCCTCCGGCTCGTCCTCGAAGCAGTGGTCGAGGCCCCACCGGACTATCGCCTCGACTATGGGCGCTAGAGTTTGGCCGTCCTCCGTCAGGCGGTACTCGGCCCGCAGAGGGTGCTGGCTGTAGATAACGCGCTGCACCAGGCCGTGCTCCACTAGCTTCTTGAGGCGATCCGCGAGGAGCTTGGTGGGAAGACCGGGGGACGACGTCAGGAACTGGTTGAAGCGCGTCTCGCCGAGGAACAGATCGCGGACGATGAGCATCGTCCAGCGGTCGCCGATGATGTCGAGCGTCCTGGCGATCGGGCAGGTCTGGTTGTATGACCTGGGCATTGCGTGAAGAATTGTAGCGCAAGGGGCTTGACGTAATCAAGGAAGTGACTCTATTATTTATAGCGACCTGCCCTGTTAACGTCCCAGGAGGCACCCCCCATGGCCACCTCACAGCAGCACTCGACGGTACGCATCGACATCGTTCAGGAGTCTGAGGCGCGCGACGAGACGAAGGCGCTGTACGATGAGATACGCGCCTTCTTCGGCTTCCCGGCCGTTCCCGACGTCTTCAAGCTGACGAGCACACGACCCGAGTTCCTGCGGGTGATGTTCGAGGGCTACAAGGCGATGTTTGGCGGCGGCCACCTACCGCGACAGGTAAAGGAGATGATCGCCACCGTCGTTTCGGAGACCAACTCGTGCGCCTACTGAACGAAGGCGCATTCGTTTCTCCTGCGGTACGTAGGAGGCAGCCCGGAGGCGGTGAAAGCCGCAGAGGAAGCGGACATCGAGACGCTGCCGGTGGAGGAGAAGTACAAAGCGCTGCTGCGGCTCTCTGTGAAGCTGACGACGCACGCTTACAAGGTGACAGACGAGGACATCGATGATCTGCGGTCAGCCGGGCTGACCGGCGAGGAGATACTGGAAGGGGTCTGGGTGGCCTGCCAGTTCAACGCCGTGGACCGGCTGGCGGATACCTTTGGCCTGTACGACCTGATGCAACTACAGGAACAGTAAGGGCAGAGCGAGACCTAGAAGGAGGCACGAACATGGTCTCAGAGGCAGGAACGTCCCTGCGCGATGCGTTGGGGCAGAAGATGGACGAGCTAAGCGAGGCGCTGAACGGCCTGGACGAGGAGAAGGCGGGACAGCGGGCGGCGGACGCGGAGTGGTGCTGCAAGGAGATACTTTCGCACTTGATGGGTGACGAAGGGGAGGATATCCTGGCCCCCTTCCGCCAGATCATCGAGGAGGACACACCACTGATAGGAATCGTGACGGGGCTACCCTACTACACACCTGACCGTCAGACGATGTCGCTGGCGGAGATGCGGGGCGCTGTCTCCAGCCGTTACCGGGAGCTGGCCGAGTTCCTCGGCGGCCTGACGGATGCTGACCTTGGTCGCAAGGCTCGGGTGCCTCTGTTCAAGGAGACACCCATTGGGGAGTACGCGACGATGGCGCAGTTTGCAGGCGCCCTCGATTTCCACCTGACGGACCATATCAACCAGATCAGCAGAGCCCGCCAGTCAGTCGGCGCGTAGGTCAAGTGAGACGATAAGCGTA
>CBDURB010000179.1:0-4224 GCA_965369585.1 uncultured bacterium | reverse complement strand
TCCGCCATCGCTCACTGGCGGCTTCAAGTGGTGGCCCTTACACGCTGTCGATGGCGCCGAGGGCTGGGCAGCCGCCTTCGACCCCGGCGCGATTGACGAACCCTGGCTGACGCCCACGGGCGATCCGTGCCAGGGAGAGCCGGCCGGATAGCGGCTTATATCCCTACCCCCGCGCCAGTGCGTTACGTAGGAGACACCCGAACCGACGTAACAGCGCGGGCTGTTCTACATCTATCCCTAAGGAAGAATAAACGTCCTGTAATAATGCAGACTTGTGAGCCTCCTCGCTGCATAGCTACAGGGCAATAACGAGGTCTTATTATGATACGACCGAAGTGGCTCGCCATCCCACTGGTAGCGGTCGCCGTCCTGGCGCTCGTCGCCTGTGGCGGCGGTTCCGGTTCCGATAAGGAAGCTGAACCCGTAGATACTCCTACCGCCACTCCTTCCGCAAGCCCGACGGGCACCGACACTGGCGACCTGGCGAAGGCCGTAGTCCAAATATTCGGCTTCGATTCCTTTGGCGACGCCTGGACCGGATCCGGCACGTTGATCTCGTCCGATGGCCTCATCCTCACCAACGCGCATGTCGTCAGCGACTTGTATGAGGAATATGAAGACCTCTCCGTGGCCACAACCAACCGCACGGACGAGCCGCCGGAGGAAGCGTACATGGCCGAGATCATCGCCATTGACTACGCCCTGGACCTGGCCGTGATCCAGATCACGTCCGACCTGGACGGAAACCCAGTAATAGAGAACTTCCCCTTTGTCGCGCTAGGGGACTCTGACGAGATCGAGATCGGTGACGAGTTGCGCATCCTCGGCTATCCGGGGATCGGCGGCGAAACGATCACTCTCACGAACGGGGTAGTCAGCGGCTTCACATCGGAGCGCGGCGTGGGAGGACGCGCCTGGATAAAGACGGACGCCACTATCGCCGGCGGCAACAGCGGCGGCCTGGCCGTTGACAACGAGGGAAGGCTCGTAGGGGTGCCAACGATTGCCGCATCGGGCGCAGACTCTGGAGAGCTTGTGGACTGCCGCCAAATCGTGGATACGAACCGCGATGGCTACATCGACGATCTGGACACCTGCGTCCCGGTGGGCGGTTTCATCAACGGACTGCGTCCGGTTAGCCTCGCGCTGGCGCTCATCGATGCCGCAAAGAGCGGAGTAGTGTACGTCTCGAAGTTCGAGCCGGAACCGGAACCAGCGGGCGGCTTCGATACCACGGGTGCCATGTTCAGCGAAATCGTGTTCGCTGATGGGGTCACCGCGTATGACGAGCCCACTGAGGTGCTGGGCGCCATTCCATCAGGGGCAGAGCAGGTATGCGGTTTCTGGGATTACGAGGGGATGGTGGACGGCGCAAGCTGGGACGCCATCTGGTTCGTGGATGGGGAGTTCAACGACGAAGGGAGCTTCGTCGCTGAGACCTGGGAAGGCGGCGAAACAGGTGACTGGTGGGTCTGCGTTATCGCGGAGGGCGGTCTCTGGGAAGGAACCTACGAACTGGTGCTCTCTGTCGAGGGCGAATACATAGGGTCGAGTACTGTCTTCGTGGGCGGCTATCATCCACCTGTCGAGCTTTATATCGAAAACGGTTCCAGCACACCGATCTGCTACGTATACCTGGTGCCTCCGGTAGCCCAGAACTGGGGCTTCGATAAACTGGACATAGACGACGGCATAGACATCGGCGACACAAGGATCTTCCAGGTGCCGGCAGGCGCATATGACCTGGCTCTGGATGACTGCGACCAGCAACCCCTCATCGAGGAGTACGAGTTGGACATTACCGAGGACACCGTATACACGGTCACTGATTAGCAGGCCTTGCTTGGTCCTCCGCGCCAGCGCAGACGGCGGTTTACCACCAGGCGCTAGGGCTGGCGGCTAGCCGGATTCCGCGCTTCCTTCACTCGGAGCCGCAGGTGTGGGGTGCGATCGCCCTAGTACAATCTGCATCTGGGCAGTTGCCTTCTCGTCCTTGTTGACCCGCCGGGTGACGTTGCGCGGGCGCACGTGGCCCTTCCGCCGGTTCCTGCTCGACACTCGCTTGACCATAATTATCGCTCCGTCCAATACACTCCCTCCCGGGAGCGCCACTTGCGATGCTGAAACATCTCAAGGCCATTGTACAGGATGAACCGGCGCGGTCGCACCGAGGGCGGCTGTCAACGGGGGATGCTGCTCTTCGTGACCCTTCAACCCACTGTAACTAGGAACGCATCTTGGCGTCATACTATTGGCGCTTTCCGAGTCTCATCGCCGCACCCCCGCGACAACACGGACTTGGGAGCGCCTCTTTCTTTCTGCGCTCAGCCGCCGCGTTCGTGGCTGGGTGGGCTGGGCGGCAACGGGGGATGAGCTACCCTGCGACTCGAAGCGCCCGACCGTATACCCCAGCAACCAGCGCTCCCCTATCGCGTTCGCCTTGCGGCCAGCTGGAAGTCTCGCGCCGTATAGCAAAAGAGGTGCCTGCGCCAGCTCAGGACCGGCCATGCGACACCTCTTCCGCAGTTGGGTGGGCTCGCTTCCGTCCCACTCCAACTCCCAAAAAGAGTTAACAACGTGAGCCAGTGGCCATTACAGCTAGGATAGGCGGACGGGAGCCGACGCGTACTCAAGGGGGCCACGAGACCTCGGTGGGCGAGATCTCTCTGGGCGACCTCGCGGCCCGTTGGTGACCGGATTCGAGATACGATCGTCCCCCACCTCAGCGCGCAGCACCGCTCATCAGCGGCATCCCAGGATGTACAGTATCATAGGCCATGCCGCCATCGTCCGCAGGAGCGAATCGCTATGACCGTCGAAGTAGGAACTAGAGCGCCGGACTTCTCCCTCAAGGGGACTGACGGCGAATCTTACACACTCACGGCTGCCCTGGCCCACGGCCCTGTGCTGCTGGTGTTCTTCAAAGCTGCCTGTGGGACCTGCGACCTGGCGTTCCCATACATCAACCGGCTCAAGGAGAGCTATCCCGATGACGGCTGGAGCCTGTGGGCGGTGGCGCAGGATACGCCCGAAGATGCGGGTCGCTACGCGGCTGCATACGGCATAACGTACCCGGTCCTGCCGGACGCGGACGGCTACACGGTATCCAAGGCCTACGATCCGCCGGCCACACCCACCCTCTTCCTCATAGACCGCGCGGGCCAGATCGCGCAACAATCTGCAGGCTTCCACAAGGCGGAGCTCAACTCGCTCTCATCGGGGCTGGCGGAGAGGCTGGGAGTGAAGCCTGTCGTCATCGCCGCCGCGGACGACGGCAATCCGGACTTCAAGCCGGGGTGAAGCCCCCGCCACCTGCGGGGCTAGTGTAGCCCTTGCTGACCTTGACTCGCTGTGCTACCATATCCGCGATGGATTGTACCTTCTATGACGCGGTGGCCCCGACCCGTCGGGGCCTTTCATGTTGTAGACGAGGTTAAAGTTCTGCGCGTCGACTCCCCCGCAACCGCTTCGGCTCGATGACCGGACCTTAACCCAGGAAAGAGAAAGGAGGTCATCGAGTGGCCTACGAGGATCGTAACCTTACCTGTGTGGAGTGTAACTCTGAGTTCGTCTTTAGCGCCGATGATCAGCAGTTCCACTCGGAACGTGGATACCAGGACCCCAAGCGCTGCCCTTCCTGCCGTCAGGCTAGGCGTGGCGGCGGCGGCGGCGGCGGCGGCTACGGCGGCGGCGGCGGTGGCGACTACGGCGGCTCCCGCCAGATGTACGACGCGGTCTGCGCCAGTTGTGGCAACGCCTGCCAGGTCCCGTTCCTGCCGCGCCAGGACCGGCCAGTCTACTGCAGCGATTGCTTCTCTAAGCAGAAGGAGAGCAGCCCCCGCTGGTAGGCCAGGCTTCACCCATAACACAACTATAGCGCTGCACTGAGCTGCGCCGCCCTCGCGGAAGGGAGCGCCAATGCTAACCGTAACCGATAAGGCTGCTGCGTACCTCCGCGAGGCTCTGACTCGCAAGAAGGAGGGTACTCCGGAAGCTCTCCGTGTCGTGTACACCGAGGAGGGCTACCAGCTTACCCTGGACGATCCCAAAGAGGGCGATCACATCTTCGAGCAGGAAGGCCAGAACTACCTGCTGGTAGACACCGAGGTGGGTGAGGCGCTGGGCGAAGAAGCCACCCTAGACCTCCAGCAGACGCCTCATGGCACCAGCCTAACCCTCCTGGGCGCCCACAGTCCTGAGCCTGAGCCTGAGCCTGAGCCCAAG
>CBDURB010000178.1:0-4243 GCA_965369585.1 uncultured bacterium | reverse complement strand
TCACTCACAGGCTCAAGATCACCTCTTGCGGTGCTCAACCCTGCGCCCACTCCGCCGCCGAGGGGACGCCCGCCAGGCCCTTGGCCTGGGTGACGGCGCGGAGGATGGCGCGCTCCACGGCCCGCGCCGCCAGCGCGCCGAGCTGGAGCACGTCCACGGGGCTGTCTACGGCGCCGGTAGCCAGGGCGAATATCGTGTCGCCGTCTACGGGGGTGTGGGCAGGCCGGATCGCCCGCGCCAGGCCGGTCTGGGCCATCACCGCCAGCCGATAGCAGTCGGACTTCGACAGGGCAGCATCCGTGGCCACCACTCCTATGGTGCTGTTGGGCTCCGCGGCGAAGGGCGACAGCGGCGGTCGCGAGCGGATGACATCCAGGGTATCGGCGAAGCGCCCGCCGTCGCCGCGCGGCCCGGCGACGGTGCGGCCGCTATCGGGGTCCACCACCTCGCCGAAGCTGTTGACGGCGATCAGCGCACCCACGCTAGCACCATCCGCGGTGGTCTCGCGGGCGCTGCCGATGCCGCCCTTGAGCGCCCGCTCCATCGCCATGGCTTTGGCTACTGTGGCACCCGTGCCGGCGCCGACGCTGCCCTCCACGGGCGGCGCGTCGGAGGCGGCCTCGCAGGCGGCGTAGCCGGCGGCGGCGTCCGGGCGCACGTCCGAGCGGCCCAGCGACAGATCGATGAGGATCGCGCCCACGACGATGGGCACGACGCCTGTGGGCACAGGGAACCCCTTGTCGCGCTCCTCCAGCCAGCGCATCACGCCCGTCGCCGCGTCCAGGCCGAAGGCGCTGCCGCCGGTGAGCAGGACGGCGTGGACACGCTCAACCAGACTCCCCGGCCGCAGCAGGTCTGTCTCGCGGGTGCCGGGGGCGCCGCCGCGCACGTCCACGGACGCCACGGCTCCTTCGGGACAGAGGACGACGGTGCAGCCGGTCGCGGCGTCCGCATCTGTCCAGTGACCCACGCGGAGGCCGGAAATGGCGGTGATCGTATCGTTCTGGGATGGGTTCAAGAGAACCGTCCGAGGGTTAACCACGTATTCACGGAGATGGTAACACGATATACAGGACGCTTGTTATAATAGGCGCGGGAGAGTAGATTGGGACGTTTTTCATTTGGGCGCTTGGAAATCCGCAGCCGCCTGCGTAGGGGGCTAACCCTCGGCCTCGGCGCGGCGCTGTTAGTGGCGGGCGCCACCCTGCTCGGCATCGGCCTCATCGGCTACTTCGACGACGGCGTATCCACGCCCGAGACGTCGCCGGTCTCAGACCAGTCGCTAAGCATCGACGATGTGCCCTACCTGCCGGTCGCCATCCCCTACTACAACCCGCAGCGCACGGCGCCGGAGCCGGAGGCCCCCGCGGTCACCGTTCCCCTGCGTCTGATGATCGACCGCCTTGGCGTGGACGCGCCGGTGGGCGTATACGAACTGGACGAGAACGGGGTGCCTGAGGTCCCGGTAGCTGACGATGCCGCCGAGGTAGTGGCCTGGTACGACTTCTCGTCCAAGCCCGGGGCCGGCAGCAACGCCGTATTCGCCGGGCACATCACCTGGAATCGCGCCCCCGCCGTGTTCGCAAACCTGAATGACTTGCAGGCAGGCGACGTTCTCCGCCTGGTATCCGACGACGGCCGCGAGTACACGTACGAGGTGTTCGCCAATTTCGCCGTGGACCCCTATGACACCGAATCACTCAAGGTCATGTCCCCCACGGAGACGGACACGGTCACTCTGATCACCTGCGGCGGCACCTGGATCCCGGACGCCAGCGAGCAGTTCGGGGGAGATTACACCACCCGCACGATCGTGCAGGCGAAGCTGGTGCAACCCAGCGTGACAGCGCCGGTCCCCGCGGCGATAAGCGACAGCTAATCGGAATAGCGCGGAACGCCTGGGCCCCCGTCATTTCGGGGGCCTCTCAAGTTTAGGGAGCCGGAGCCTACCAGTCGTAGTTTTCGCGCTGTAGGGCGACGGACATGCCCATTCCGCCACCTATGCAGAGCGTGACCAGCCCCCACTCGGCATCACGGCGGTTCATCTCGTAGGCAATAGTGCCGACGAGCCGACCGCCGGTGGCGCCCAGCGGGTGCCCTAGGGCGACGGCGCCGCCGTTGGGGTTGACCTTGTCCCAGTCCCAGTTCAGCTCTCTCCCGACGGCGACTACCTGACAGGCGAACGCCTCGTTGATCTCGATGAGGTCGAAGTCGCCGATGGACATGCCGGTGCGCTGAAGGAGCTTCTGGGTGGCGGGTAACGGACCGATGCCCATGACCTCGGGGTCAACGCCGATGGTGGCGGCAGCGCGGTAGGTGAGCAGGGGCTTGTAGCCCAGCTCCTTGGCCTTCTCCTTGGACATGAGGAGCACCAGGGTGGCGCCATCGGTGCGAGGGCAGGAGTTACCCGCGGTCACCGCGCCGTCAGGCTTGTAAGCTCCCTTGAGGGTGGCCAGCTTCTCCAGACTGCTCTCGCGGCGGGGATTCTGATCCTTGTCTATCGTCTCGGTGCGGCCATCGAGATACTCGATATTAATGGGGACGATCTCACTGTCGAACTTGCCTGCGTCCTGAGCAGCAACCGCCTTTTCCTGGCTCCCCTGGGCGAACTTGTCGGAGTCCTCGCGGGATATGTTGTACACCTCAGACAGCTTCTCCGCCGTCTGGCCCATATTCATGATCCACGGCGCCTTGATGCTGAACCACTGGGGCAACAGCTTGGCTTGCTTGTCCGGATACATCTGCCAGCTTTCCCGTTTCATGAACTCCATCATGACCTGTGGGTTGTCCATGGAGAGGGCATCGCCGCCGGGCGGTATGGGCCCGACGCGGTCCATGGTCTCGACGCCGCCGGCAAGGACGATGTCCGACATGCCACACATGATGGCATGAGCCCCCATCGTTATCGTTTGGAGAGCAGAGGCGCACTGCTTGTTCAGATCAGTGGCGGAGATGGTGTCGGGGAAGCCTGCCTCGAACACGTAGCTACGGGCGCGGAGCAGCGGGCCCACCAACCCCACCGAGCCCATGCTGATCTCGTCTATCAGGTTCGGGTCCAGCTTGTTGCGCTCGATGATGGCCTTGAGCAAGGGCACCACCAGGTCCACGTGGGTGATATCCCGCAAGACCCCTCTGCCCCCCGCTCTTGCGAAGGGCGTACGTACCATATCAACGATGACTGCTTCTTTCATGGGGCCTCCTCACGTTTACGGTAACGATAGGCAGCGCTAGCTTAGCACATGGCCAGAGACCTGCCTACCGGCAGGCAGGTGAGCACAGATGGCCCTCCAAGCTCCGCTTGCAGGCCGGTCTTTACCGAACCTTTACCTACTGCGGCCATTCCTCTACCGGCGTGTTCACCTTCGCCTGTAACAATGAAGGCGGTAGCGGGCGGCAGAAGTTGCCGGACAGACACCGCCCATAGGAGCTGCCAGACGAAGCCCAAAAGGGAGGGACTCAAAATGAAGTGGCTGCTTGACCGCCTCCGCCGCCGAAAGCGCCCGCACCAGGAGACCGACGAAGAGCGGGCGGCGACGGAGGCAGCGCCGCCGGACTCCACGCAGCCCCGCCTTATGCTCCTCGTCCACGACGCGTCGGCGCCGGCTTCATACCAGCTCCAGACGTTCGAGGACGCATCGTCGGCGGAGGAGTTCATCCAGTTCTGGTATCCGCCCACAACCGAGCACGGCGTTCTCGCCTTCTGGGCCCTGCACCGAAAGCCGGTGCAATGGCCGGGTTCGAGCGAGGAGCGACCGGCCGAGGTGGTGATCCTGATCCGCGACGAGGCGAGGCGCGAGATCGTCTACCCGTACTCGCTGCCGAACATGGAGGCGGCGCGTTCGTGGGTAATGAAGGAGGCCGCCACGGGGCTGAATCTGCGCCTTGTGCTGATGTACTGGGCGGTGACGGCGAAGATCAGCAGGAACCGCTGGGGCCACGTGCGCATCACGCCGGCCGAGCCACCTTCCGCACGCCGCCCGGCACTGTTGCGATCGTCAACCGTAATCGTCAGCAAGGACGAGAGCCCAAGGGGAGAGGCGGATTCCGCGCCGGAACCAGGGCCTGAGCCCCGGCATTCGCCGAATGGGGCAGATGACGCTGCGGACGGCGGCCCGACCGAACGGCCGGCCGAGGCCAAGGAGCGTCCGACGTCAGCGGAGATTGCCGAGAAGATGATCTCGGAGGTTCTCGGGAAAGGGAGCAGGCCGGCCAGGCGGGGGCGCTGGGAGCAGCATGACGGGCC
>CBDURB010000177.1:0-4248 GCA_965369585.1 uncultured bacterium | reverse complement strand
TCCTCGGCCAGCGCCCTCACCAGAATGACCCCACACGGGCGCGGCGCAGCAGGTAGAGGAAGAACGGGACGCCGCAGACCGCGGTGATGATGCCCACCGGCACCTCGGAAGGTTGATCCACCGTGCGAGCGGCGATGTCGGCAAGGATGAGGAAGATGGCGCCGAACAGGATCGACATCGGCAGGAGCTGACGGTTGTCGGAGCCCCAGATAAGACGCACCGCGTGAGGCACGATGAGCCCCACGAAGCCGATGGTGCCGGCGACGGCCACGGCCGCCGCCGTGGCCAGAGAGGCCACGCCCAGCAGGAGCAGCTTCACCCGCTCCGGGTCGATACCGAGCTGGCGGGCCTGCTCCTCGTCCAGGCTGAGGACGTTGAGTATGCGACCGTGGGCCAGGATGACAACGGCGGCGGGCACGACGTAGGGCAGGGTCCAGATGACCTCGCCCCAGGTAGCAGTGTTGAAGCTGCCGAGGACGACCGCGAATACTGAGAGCGTGTGCGTTGTGTCGCGTAGCATGAGGAAGGAAGTAACGGCGGTGGATAGCGACGCTACGGCCACCCCGGCGAGGATCAGTGTGGTCGCCGGCAGGGTGTTGCCCACACGGGCGACGCTGTAGACGACGACCACGGAGATGACGGCGCCGGCGAAAGCGGCCAGGGGCAGGACGCTGAGACCGTGCCAGGAGTGAGGCGTCTCGCTGACGATGACGATGGTTGCGCCCAGGGCGGCCCCGGTAGCCACGCCGATGAGATAAGGATCGGCAAGCGGGTTCCGGAACACCCCCTGGTAAGTGGCGCCGGCCATCGCCAGAACGGCGCCCGTCAGCCCCGCCAGCAGCACCCGCGGCAGGCGCACCTCCCAGATGATGTCCCGCCAGAGAAGGGGCAGACTATCCGCCATCTCCACGCCGGGCAGACGAGAGAGGACGATGCGTACCGTGGCGTCCAGCGGTATACCGGCCGGGCCCACGGCTACGCCCAGGATGACCGCCCCCAGGAGGGCCACAGTCGCCAGGAGGAACCGGGGCCAGGGGAAACGCCCCAGGGCGGCAAGAGCCCCCGCCTCAGGCGGGGCCGGCGGCTCGATGGCGTCCAACGCCGGAGAGCGGCGGAGGACGTTCACGGAAAGAGTTCCGGGTAGAGGTAAGCGGCCAGGGTGCGCAACGCCTCCACCAGGCGCGGCCCCGGCCGAGACACGATGTCCGGGTCGATGACGTGGACGCGATCGTTCCGCACGGCGGAGACGCTGCCCCAGCCGGGGCGGTCCCTGACCGTATCGGGGCTCTCACCGGCATCCTCGTCGGCCAGGATGATCACCTCCGGGTCGGCCTCGATGATCGCCTCCGTGCTCATCTGGGGGAACGGTTGGCCGGTCGCTTCAGCGATGTTCCCGGCGCCGAGGATGTCGTACAGGTCGGCGATGAAGCTGCCTGGGCCGGCGGTGAAGTAAGTGTTGTCGATCTCGTGGAAGACCGTCGGCGCGTCGGCCACATCGCCGATCTCCGATCGAATGTCCTGGACTGCCGCCTGCATATCGGCTATCAGCCGCGCGGCGTCGAGGGCGTGGCCCGTCGCCTCCCCCAACAGGTCGACCTGTTCGTACACGCCCTCCACCGACGACGGCGAGGCGAGGTTGAGGACGGGGATGTCCAGCCCCTGAAGCGACGACTGAAGGTCGCCCGGATCGAAGAAGATGATCACCAGGTCCGGCTCCAGCGCAGCGATCGCCTCCACGCTGGGGGTGAAGGCGTCCACCATAGGCAGGTCGGCGGTGGCCGCCGGGCAGTCCGAAGTATTGTCGACAGCCCCTACCTGACCGCCAGCGCCGAGGGCGTAGAGGATCTCAGTGTGACCAGCCGACAGGGAGACGACGCGCTGGGGCGGCGCCTCCAGGGTCACGGTGTTGCCCACGCTATCGCTGAGTTCCAGCGGGAAGGCCGTCTCCTCAGTGGGTGTGTCGAAGGGTGCGTCCGCGCAGACGAAGGAGAACCGCGCCTCCACGGTGGGGGAAGGCGTAGGCGCGGGCGTAGCCGTTGGGGATGGGCCGGAGCCGCCGCCGTTGCAGGCCAGGACCGCCAGGGCGACCACGGCCAGGAGAGCGGGAACAAGGTAGCGAAGCCTCATAACGATTGACCTCCCGAAACTAGTCGGAAGGCAAGGGAACGGGCGGCACGAAAAACCCCTGCCCGCTCAGACAGGGGTGTGGCGTTACCGCTGCAGCCCATGCCTTTCCGCGAAGGCTGGTGACCGACAAGGGCAGGCGACCTGACTCCCCCGGTATCGATGGACCCGAGGATACAGTTGCGGGACAGCGCCGGCCTCTCACCGGCTTCGCTTTTGACCCCTGCCTCTCGACGGCGAGCGGCCCGCCGCCGAGGGGTCGCGGGGACCCCTGACATACGCTATTCAGTCCTGCCTGCCAGCAGGCAGGTGTCACACGCACTCTAGCGTGCGGCGAGCGGCTCGTCAAGCGAAGGGGGGCCCCACGGAGCCGCTCCCACACGTTGAACCGCGACTGCGGAAAGCATACGATACCCGCGAAACCATCAAACACACAAGGGGTGATGATCCTATGGACCTGGGACTGAAGGGGAAAGCAGCCCTGATAGGCGGCTCCAGCAAGGGGATTGGGCGGGCTGTGGCGATCGGGCTGGCGCGGGAGGGCTGCAACGTCGGCATCTGCGCCCGCGACAACGCCGCCCTGGCGGAGACCGCCCTCACCATACGCCGCGAGACGGACGCCGAGGCCTTCTCCCTGGTCTGTAACATGGCTCGCTATGAAGACATCAAACGGGTGGTGCAGGAGACGGCGGACGCCTTTGGACGGCTGGACATCGTCGTGAACAACGCCGGCGGGCCGCGCACCGGTACCTTCGACGAGATGGACGAGACGGACTGGCTAAACGCGATCAACCAGAACTTGATGTCTGCCATCCGCACCACGCGGGAGGCGCTGCCTCACTTGCGGCGCTCCGGGGGCGGCCGCGTCATCAACATCACCTCCATAGCCGTCAAGCAGCCAATAGACCGGCTGATCCTCTCCAACACGGCGCGCCTGGGGGTGGTCGGCATGGCGAAGACGCTGTCGCGGGAGCTGGCGCCGGAAGGGATCACGGTGAACAACATCTGCCCCGGCAACATCGCCACGGAGCGGCTGATATCGCTCATCGAGGAGCGCGCCCAGCGGGAGGGGATGAAGATGGAGGAGGCGATAGAGATCGAGGAGCGACGGGTGCCGATGGGGCATCTGGGAGACCCCGAATCCGTGGCGAACCTGGTGGTGTTCCTCGCCTCCGCCAAGGCCCACTACATCACGGGCACGACGATCCAGGTAGACGGCGGCAGCACTACATCGGTGTTCTAGGCCAGGGGCCTGCCGCGCTGGCCTTAGGCCCGTCCCTGGTAGGAAGGATCGGCCTGGTCCAGCCACTGGTTGGCCATCCAGTGGTTGTTGCCGAACCAGGGCGCGGTGTAGTTGTTCTTGTAGTAGGGCCAGGCCACGCTAGCGGTGATGAGGGTGGCGTAGTCCAGGCGGGCATAGGCGGCGGTGTCCGGCTTCAGATCAAGAGGTCGCCCGCTTCCGTCCGGGTCCACGCCCAGAAGGTAGCGCTGGATCTGATAACCGATCTCCCGCCTCGCGTCTTCATCGAACTCCGACCTCTGCGCGTCCAGAAGCGCGTCTAGCACGGGATCGCTCACCCCGAACGAGTTCTTGGGGCCGCCGGTGTGGAAGTAGGGGTAGACCCAGTCGTCCAAGTCTATCCAACCGTTGTCGAAACCCCAGGTGGCGACCATCTGGTCGCAGCCTTTGAGCCAACCTTCCGATATCTGGGGATAGGCGCGGATCACCTGCTTCTTGACGTTGGGACCAAGGCCCTGGCGCAACCCCTCTATGAAGCTGGGAGCGAAGTCCGGGATGTACGACGGCTGATCGGCGAAGACGAAGTCTATCTCCGGGCTACCAGCCTCCTCGTACAGCTGCCGTGCCAGTGCCAGGTCCTCTTCCCGCTCCGCCAGACTGGTCCGGTATCCGGGGACCGTTCTCAGCTCTTCCGGAGGTAGGGCCCACCTGGCGATGGCGGGCCCCACGGGAGCCGTTATCGCCGCCTCGCCGGACCAGATAAAGTCCATCACCTGCTGGCGGTCGGCCGCCAGGCCAACCGCCTTGCGCAGGCGCGGGTCGCTCCAGGGCGAGCATGGCGCCCCCGTCTCATTATCGAAAATCTTGAAGCGGCTGTTCACCCA
>CBDURB010000176.1:0-4267 GCA_965369585.1 uncultured bacterium | reverse complement strand
AGAGCCCCTCCCCATCGTCAGCGAGGACACCGTCCTCAACGAGGCGATGGAGTGCCCAACCGACCGCTCCCTGGACACCCGCCCCCTCGCCGAGGAGTCCTCCTTCGCCTTCTGGCAGAGAGACATCCCGGAGGAGTACTGGCGCCTGGACGGGCGCCGGATCATCGCCCGCATCGCCGCCGCCCGCAAGCAGCTCGGCCGGCGCTGCGTCGTCCTCGGCCACCACTACCAGCGCGAGGACATCATCCAGTTCGCCGACTTCCGCGGCGACTCCTTCAAGCTCGCCCAGTGGGCCGCCGAGCGACCCGAGGCCGAGTTCATCGTCTTCTGCGGCGTCCACTTCATGGCCGAGGCCGCCGATATCCTCTCCCAGCCCCACCAGAAGACCGTCCTCCCCAACATGTCCGCCGGCTGCTCCATGGCCGACATGGCCGACCCAGAGGACGTCTACGCCTGCTGGGACGAGCTGACCGAGGCCGGCATCACGGACGTTATCCCCATCACATACATGAACTCCGCCGCCTCCCTCAAAGCCTTCTGCGGCCGCAACGGCGGCATCGTCTGCACCTCCTCCAACGCCCCCAACGTCTACGACTGGGCGTTCCAGCACGGCAAACGTGTCCTCTTCTTCCCGGACCAGCACCTGGGCCGCAACACCGGCCTCAAGCGCGGCATCGCCCTGGACCAGATGGCCGTCTGGGACTACACCCTCCCCTACGGCTCCCTGGGCGGCAACGCCCTGGAGCAGCTTGAGCGCTCCCGCGTCATCCTCTGGAAGGGCCACTGCTCCGTCCACAACCGGTTCTCCGTCGAGCAGATCGAGAAGGCCCGACGCGACCACCCCGGCATCACCGTCATCGTCCACCCCGAGTGCCGCATGGAGGTCGTCCAGGCCGCCGACGCCGACGGCTCCACCGCCTTCATCGCCAACACCATCACCGAGGCCCCCGCCGGCTCCCAGTTCGCCGTCGGCACCGAGATCAACCTCGTCTCCCGCCTCGCCCGCGAGAACCCGGACAAGCTCGTCTATTGCCTGGACCCCATCGTCTGCCCCTGCTCCACCATGTACCGCATCCACCCCGCCTACCTCTGTTGGGCCATCGAGGAGCTAGCCGAAGGCCGCATCGTCAACCAGGTCCAGCTCGACGATGACACCCGCCGCGATGCCCACATCGCCCTGGAACGAATGCTGGCTGTCAGATGACCAATGTAGGGGCAACCTTCAGGTCGCCAGTAGCCGCGTACTTCAGTGCGCGGGGGAGGCAACACAACGCAGACCCGCCGCGATGCCCACATCGCCCTGGAACGAATGCTCGCCGTCAAGTAGCGCTGGAAAGGCTCAACCATGACGTTTGAGGGCACTGTAGCCTCCATACACATCGCTCCGGTCGCGAGCGAACCCACCGTATCCGTGGACGAGGCGCACGCCGTCCCCGGGAAGGGGCTGGAGGGCGATCGCTACTTCAGCGGCGACGGCAGCTTCTCCGAAAAGTCCGGCCCCGACCGCGAGATAACCCTCATTGAGATCGAAGCCATCCAATCCCTGGAACGCGACCACAACCTTAACATCAACCCCGGCGACGCCCGCCGCAACATAGTCACCAGCGGCGTCCCCCTCAACCACCTCGTGGGCCTCGACTTCAACGTCGGCCAAGTCACACTCCGCGGCCTCCGCCTCTGCGAGCCCTGCGCCCATCTCGCCAGCCTCACCCAGGAAAAGGTCTTACCCGGCCTCGTCCATAGAGGCGGCCTTCGCGCCCAGATCCTCACCGAAGGCGTCATCCGGCCCGGAGATACGATACAACCCCGATAACCGTGGATCGCTACGACTACATCATCGTCGGCTCCGGCATCGCCGGCCTCTACGCCGCCCTCCTCGCCCGCAAGCACGGCTCCGTCCTCGTCCTCACCAAGGGCTCCATTGACGACTGCAACACCCGCTGGGCCCAGGGCGGCATCGCCGCCCCCATCGGCGCCGAAGACTCCGCCCAGCGCCACCTCGACGACACCATCGCCGCCGGCGCCGGCCTCGTCGACCCCATCGCCGCCCGCGTCCTCGCCGAGGAGGCCGCCGACCGCATCGACGACCTCGTCCGCCTCGGCGTCCCCTTCGACACCCTACACGGCGAGATCGCCCTCGCCCGCGAGGGCGCCCACTCCCTGCCCCGCATCCTCCACGCCGGCGGCGACTCCACCGGCGCCCACATGGAGCTCACCCTCTCCTCCCTCGCCCAGCAGTCCAACATCACCGTCCTCGAGTTCACCCTCGCCACCGAGATCCTCCTCGATGGCCGCCGCATGACTGGCGTCCGCGCCCTGGACGAGCGCAGCGGCCGCAGCACGGACTACGCCTGCCGCCACCTGGTGCTCGCCACCGGCGGCGCCGGCCAGCTCTACCGCGTCACCACCAACCCGGACGTCGCCACCGGCAACGGCATCGCCCTCGCCTACCGCGCCGGCGCAGAGATCATGGACATGGAGTTCTTCCAGTTCCACCCCACCGCCCTCAAGCTCCCCGGCGTCCAGCCCTTCCTCATATCCGAGGCCGTCCGCGGCGAGGGCGGCCGCCTCATCGACGTCAACGGCGCGCGCTTCATGACCGAATACGACAACCGCGCCGAGCTTGCCCCCCGCGACATCGTCGCCCGCGCCATCCTCGACCGCATGCAGAAGACCGGCGCCGACCACGTCCTCCTCGACGCCACGTCCGCCTTTGGCGGACACGCGGCCCAAGTCATCGCCCGCTTCCCCCAGATCTACCGCACCTGCCGTGACCATGGCCTTGACATCACCCGCCGGCCCATCCCCGTATCCCCCGCCGCCCACTACACCATGGGCGGCATCCGCACCAACGTCTGGGGAGAGACCAACATCCCCGGCCTCTACGCCTGCGGCGAGTGCGCCTGCACCGCCGTGCACGGCGCCAACCGCCTCGCCTCCAACTCCCTCCTGGAGACCGTCGTCTTCGCCAAGCGAGTCGTCCAGCGCACCATCGAGACGCCCCCTGCCCCAGTAGGGGCCGATCCCGCACCAGACACCATCGACCTGTCCGAAGCGGCGCCCAATGAGACACCGTCGCCCTCCCGCCAGGCGGTCCAGGCGCTGATGTGGGATCACGTTGGCATCGTCCGCGACGGCGACAGCCTCTCGCGCGCCAGGGCCACCCTCTCCGCCTGGCACGCCGCCCTGCCCAAGCCCGCGGACCGTCCCGCCCACGAGCTTACCGACCTCGTCGCCTGCGGCCGCCTGGTGACGGAGGCGGCGCTGATACGCGAGGAGTCCCGCGGCGCCCACTACCGCTCTGACTTCCCCCAGCCACACGAGGAGTGGCGCCGCCACATCGTCTTCCGGAAGGGCGCTTAGCCGTGAGCGGCTACTTACGCCGGATCAACATCACCCCGTCGCGCAGGGGCAGCATCACGTTCCACACCCGCTTGTCACGACGTACGTGCTCGTTGAAGGCCACGATGGCGCGGTCGCTGTCGTCTTGTGGATCCAGTACGCGCCCCATCCACAGGACGTTGTCCACGGCGATGACCCCGTTCGGCGCCAGCATGGGCAGTGCCGCCTCGTAGTACCCGATATAGTTCTCCTTGTCCGCGTCGATGAATACCAGGTCGAACGGCCCTTCCAGCGTCTTCAGTGAATCCAGCGCCGGCCCCTCGCGGATATCGATCTTGCTCCCGTCGGGACTGCGGGCGAAGAAGCTGCGAGCCAGAGCGATCGCCTCTGGGTCTACGTCGCACGTAATCAGCTCGCCGTCGTCCGGCAGGGCCGCTGCCATCATGAGTGCGCTATACCCGGTGAACATGCCCACCTCAAGGATCCGGCGGGCGCCAACAGAGGCGGCCAGCACCTGGAGCAGCGTGCCTTCTAGCTGGCCGCAGATCATGAGCGACCGATTGCCCATCTTCTCTCGGGTCGTGGCGATCAACTCCTCCAGCAGCGGCGGAAGGGGTGTAGAGTGCCGGACCGCGTAGTCTTCAAGCTGCATCATCCGCTCCGTGGAACCAGCCATGAGCATCTCTTGTTCCTCCCTATCCAAGACGAAGTAGGCCACCATTATATCCCGTCCTCAAAGCCCCATCTCCTGCTATACTGCCGGCCAGCCGCGCCGGGCCTGACTCTTGACCCGCAACCCAACCCCACCCACAATCGACCTATGAACGCCGCCGACCTCGCCACCCAACTCGACAACCACCTCCACCTCGACCGCTTCCCCACGGACGACTTCGCGATCCTCCCCCAGTTCTGCCGCGAGGCGGCC
>CBDURB010000175.1:0-4293 GCA_965369585.1 uncultured bacterium | reverse complement strand
CAGGCCGTGCAGGCGGATGCGAACCCGCTGGACCGGCTGGCCGGTGGCGTGTTCGTGGGCCGCGAGAAGGAGATGGACGAGCTCCGCGCCGGGCTGGAGGACGCCCTCTCCGGCCGCGGGCGGCTGCTCATGCTGGTGGGCGAGCCGGGGATCGGCAAGACCCGCACCTCGGAGGAGTTCGCCACCTACGCCGGCCTGCGTAACACCCAGGTACTCTGGGGCCGCTGCTACGAGGGCGAGGGCGCACCCGCCTCCTGGCCCTGGGTACAGGTCGTCCGCTCTTACGTCCACGACCGCGACCCGAAAGAGCTGATGTCGGAGATGGGGCTGGGCGCCGCCGACATCGCCCAGGTGGTGTCGGAGGTCAGGGAGCGGCTGCCGGGGCTGCCCGAGCCGCCGGCGCTGGAGCCGGAGCAGGCCCGCTTCCGCCTGTTCGACAGCATCACGACCTTCCTCAAGAACGCATCGAAAGGCCAGCCCCTGGTGCTGTTGCTCGACGACCTGCACTGGGCGGACAAGCCGTCGCTGCTGCTGCTGCAGTTCCTGGCGCGGGAGCTGCGGGGCGCCCGCCTCATGGTGCTGGCTACCTATCGGGACGTAGAGCTGAGGCGCGGGCATCCCCTGGCTGACGCGCTGGGCGAGCTGTCCCGCGAGGGGCTCAGCCAGCGCATCCTCCTGGGCGGCCTCACGGAGCGCGACGTGGCCCGCTTCATCGAGATAACCGCTGGGATAGCGCCCCCGCAGGCCCTGGTCGATGCCGTGTACAGGGAGACCGAGGGCAACCCCTTCTTCTTCAACGAGGTCGTGCGGCTATTGGTGGCAGACGGACGCCTGGAGCGGCCCGAGGAGGTGACGTCCTGGAGCGTTACCATCCCCCAGGGAGTGCGCGAGGTGGTAGGCCGCCGCCTGAACCACCTGTCGAAGGAGTGCAACGGCGTCCTCACCGTCGCCTCCGTCATCGGCCGCGAGTTCGGCCTGGACGCCCTGGAGCGGGTGATCCTTCGACAGGCTCAGGATGAGCGGCTAAAGGGAGACCGGCTGCTGGAGGTGCTGGAGGAGGCGGCGGCCGCCCGCGTCGTCACGGAGGTGCCCCGCGCTGTCGGCCTCTACAGCTTCACCCACGCCCTCATCCGCGAGACGTTGTATGAGGAGCTGACTACCACCCGCCGCGTGCGGCTGCACCGGCAGATCGGCGAGGTGCTGGAGGCCCTCCACGGCGACAATCTGGAGCCCCACCTGCCGGAGCTGGCATATCACTTCTCGGAGGGTGCCCAGGGTGGCGACGTTGACAAGGCCATCGACTACGCCACACGGGCTGCTGAACGGGCCACGTCGCTGACGGCCTACGAGGACGCCGTTGGCCACTACGAGAACGCGCTGCAGGCGCTGGGGGCAAAGGAGAAGCCCGACGAGACCCAGCGCTGTGGGATACTGCTGGCCCTGGGCGACGCTCAGACCAGGGCGGGAGATACTCCCAAAGCCAGGGAGACCTTCCAGGGGGCAGCTGATATCGCCAAGGAGCAGGGCACGCCGGAGTTGCTGGCCCGGGCCGCGCTGGGCTTCGGAGGAGAGTTCGTGGTCGTTGAAATGGGACGCGTCGACAAACCCCTTGTCGCTCTGCTGGAGGAGTCCCTGGGCGCGTTGGGAGAGGAAGACAGCGCGCTCCGCGCCAAGCTGTTGGCGCGCTGGGCCACTGAGCTGTATTTTTCCGACGCAGTGGAGCGGAGAGTTTCGCTAAGCCAGGAGGCCGTCGACGTGGCCCGGCGGGTCGGCGATCGAGAGGCGCTGGTCGCCGCCCTTAGGGCCAAACGTTTCAACCTTTTCGGGCCGAAGAGTGTCGACGAACGCCTCACCATCTCCACCGAGGTGTTGCGGCTGGCCGATGAGGTCGGCGACAAAGTGATCGCTCTTGACGCGCATTTCCAGCGCCTCTTCAACTTGCTGATTCTGGGTGACATCGAGGCTGTGGATGCAGAAATCGAAGCCTACGTGCGCTTGGCGGAGGAGTTGCGGCAGCCTATCTACCTGTGGTTGACGGAGCTGTACCGGGCGATGCGGGCGCTGCTGGACGGGCGGTTCGAGGAGGCTGAGCGGCTGGCCAACGAGGCCCTGGCCCTAGGGCAACGGGCGGCGGAGCAGAACGCCGTCCAGTGGTTCGGGGTGCAACTGTTCGACCTCCGCTCGAGCCAGGGGCGACTCCAGGAGCTGGAGGCGCCCGTCGAGGGCTTCGTCGCGCAGTACCCCGCGATTCCCACGTGGCGCTGTGCCCTGGCCTTTCTGTATGGCGAGCTGGGCCGCGAGGCGGAAGCACGGACCGAGCTCGAGAACCTGGCGGCGAACGACTTCGCCGACCTTCCTCCGGATGGCAACTGGCTCCCTGGCATTGTTCTTCTTTGCGGCGCGTGCGCCTTTCTCGGAGATACCCGCCGCGCTGCTATCCTGTACGATCTCCTACTGCCTTATGCTGGTCAGAACGTCCTGATCGGGGCGCCCGTCTCTTGCATCGGCTCGGCCTCACGCTCCCTCGGCCTCCTGGCCGCCACCATGGAGCGCTGGGATGAAGCCGTTCAACA
Organism: uncultured bacterium; assembly: GCA_965369585.1. Classification (GTDB taxonomy): domain Bacteria; phylum Chloroflexota; class Dehalococcoidia; order SM23-28-2; family RBG-16-64-32; genus JADFNQ01. Next base: position 1,720 of record CBDURB010000175.1, on the reverse strand, counting down.
CTTCGAGGATGCCCTTCAGATGCACACGAAGATGGGCGCGAGGCCCTGGGTCGCCCGCACCGAGCACGACTACGCCGACATGCTATTGCGTCGCGGCGAGCCGGGCGACCGCGAGAAAGCGCTTGAGCTGCTGACCGAGGCCCTGGACACGGCCCAGGAGCTGGGCATGAAGGCGTTGGTCGAGAAGGCGCTGGCCCTCAAGCTCCGGGCCCAGGGCATCGATACCACAAGCCCCCAGACCTCCATCGACGCCGTCGCCGCCTCGGTCTACGTCGATAAGCCGGACCTCCGCTCCCACGCCGCCCCCGACGGCACCGTCACCATCCTGTTCAGCGACATCGAGGGCTCTACCGTCATCACCGAGCGGTTGGGCGACCAGCGCTGGCTTGAGCTGCTGCGCGGCCACAACGCCATCGTCCGCAAGCGAGTCGCCGCCCACGAGGGCTTCGAGGTGAAGGCGGAGGGCGACGGGTTCATGCTGGCGTTCGGGAGCGCCCGCAAAGCTCTGGAGTGCGCCGTCGACATCCAGCGCGCTTTCGCCCAGCGCAACGAGTCCGCCGACGAGCCCATCCGCGTGCGCATCGGCCTGCACACCGGGGAGGCGATCAAGGAGGCGGACGACTTCTTCGGCAAGAACGTCATCCTGGCGGCGCGCATCGCCGGGCAGGCCCAGGGTGGCGAGATACTGGTCTCGTCGCTGCTGAAGGAGCTGACGGAGAGCGGCGGCGACATCGCCTTCGGCGAGGGGCGCGAGGTGGAGCTGAAGGGGCTGTCGGGGCAGCATCACGTGTTCGAGGTCGGGTGGGAGAAGCCCACCTCTCGTTCCGCACACTAAGCAGACTGGCAATTATCCCCTTGACGTAGGTAGCGGTAAAGGTGATAGACTTGCACCGTTCCGTCGAAGGCGACAAGCAGCGGGTGAGCGAAACAAAATGGTAGACGTAGACGACGTTTTCCTTTCGTGCGTGTGCTTCCTTTGCGTAGATGAGCCAGATGGAAGCGGGGCTGTTAGGCCGGTGCCAACCGCTACTGCGTTCTTAGTGGGAGTTCCGCTAGGCAGCACGCCGCCAGCACGTGTCGATTATGTGGTGACTGCGCGGCATTGCATAGAACAGGCGCGTGCAAAAGGAAAGAATACGATCTACATTCGGTTCAACAGCAAGGCCGGGGACTTCATAGAGGTACCGACTGATGTGGACGATTGGTTGCCACACAACACAGCCGATGTAGCAGCTATCCATTTCCCGACAGACGCGCTGCCAGGTGGGTTAGCAGCAAAGGACGTGGACGCCGCTAGCCTCTCAATGAGTACATTTGTCGGGCCAGGGCCCCACTACGAATGGGAGGGTGAAATTCCAGACTACGGCAAGAAAGTCATCCGGTTCGTGGTTGGCCATGAAGTATATCTCACAGGCCTGTTTACAGAGCACTATGGCAAGGAGCGAAACCTACCGATAGCCCGCTTTGGTCATATCTCACGGATGCCCGGCACCGTGGAAATTGAGAGTGCCGGAGGGCGCGCCGAAATCACGGCTTATCTGGCTGAGTTCCAGTCGTGGGGCGGGCAGAGCGGTTCGCCAGTCTTCTTTTGGCACCCTATGATGGCCCAAACTGATGTGACCGATAGTGGCGGCAATACGATTCGCACTACCTACGATCTTATGCACGCCACCGCATTCTTGGGACTCGTTCACGGCCACTACGACATACCAAGCACGCA
>CBDURB010000174.1:0-4294 GCA_965369585.1 uncultured bacterium | reverse complement strand
CTGATCATGCACGCCGGCCACCTGCACGATACTATCGTCCTGGATTGGCTGGAGCGGCTGGCGCCGGTGATGGCGGTGAGCGGCAAGGGTGACTACGGCGGCTGGCAATGGCCAGATATGCCCAGGGTTAGCGGCTGTAACGTTTGACGGGTTATGGCTGTTATGGTACATAGGAATGGCTTCTTGCGCCCAATACGCCCAGAGGGAGGAAACAGATGCGGATTCTGTTCAGACCGCAGGTCATACTGATAGCCGTAATCGCTGGCGCTGCCGCCCTTGGCAGCTCGCCGGCGCTGGCCACCCATACAGGGGAGTCGACGGTGAATGCGACGGTGACGCCGGCGGTGCTGTCCGTTACCGTCACCCCCAGCACCGTAGATTACGATGTAGTGGAGCTGGATACCGCCGATAACCTGCCCACACCCACCTTCTTTACGGCCACCAACAACGGCAGCATCACCGAGGACATTGAGATCAGGGGTGCTGACACCGCAGACTGGACCCTGGTGAGCGGGGTTCCTGGTACGGACGAGTATCGACACGAGGCCTCTAAGGACGGCTTCACTACCCCGATCATACTGACGACCTTAAACCAGACCCTTGCCGCGGGCGTTACGACCGGCAGCCCCGACGTAACCGTCAGCCTCAGATTGGACGCCCCTTCGGACACCACGACGATCGCTCAGCAGACCGCGCCCGTTACGGTCATCGCCGTGGCCCCGTAGGCTGTTACAGCCGGTAGCGGAATAGAGGGCGGCGCCGGTGGTTAGCTGGGCCGCTCTTGCTCTATCCTATGGATATGTGGTGTTGGAACGCATACCGGCCGGCCCTTCTTTCCCCGGCCGTCCTGGCGGCGCTGTTGCTGGACGGGGGCCCGCCTGCGGAGGGCCAGCCGTGAGGTTTCGGTGGTGGCAGGCGGCGCTTCTGGCCGGGATGCTTGCCGCCGGCTTTATCGTCGGCGCGCCCGGCGTCGGTGGCCAGTCGTCCCCCAAGGAGCCTCCCCCGCCGCCGCCCGAGCGCATCGTTGACGCCGACGGCGACAAGGTCTTCGATGACCTGGAGCAAAGCCTGGCGCCGGCTGTCGCCGGCCAGCCCTTTGACGTCATCGTCCTTCTGAACCAGCCCCTCAGCGCCGCCAAACTCAACCTCTTGCGGCAGCGGGTCGGCCCCTTTGACACCCGCTTTGAGTACCCAAGCATCGACGGCTTCGCTGCCACCCTCAACAAAGGGCAGATAACCGCCCTGGCCAAGCTGGACCTAGTGGCCCAGATCGAGCCCGACCGCATCGTCAAGCCCACCCTGGATAACGCCACTTTGTGGTTCGGCGTCCAGGCGGCCCGCACCGATTTCGGCGTCGACGGCAACGCCGACGGCGCTGCCACCTACAGCAGCGGCGACATCGTCATCGCCATAGTGGACACCGGGATCGATGACGGCCACGTGGATCTGGACGGGAGCAAGGTCATCGCCTGGAAGGACTTCATCAACGACGATCCCGACCCCTATGACGAAAGCGGCTGCAGCTTCCACGGCACCCACGTCTCATCCATCGCCGCCGGCGAAGGGCAGGGGGACTCCGCCTTCACCGGCGTGGCCCCCGGCGCCGCCCTGGTGGGTGTCAAGGTCCTGGGTGTCCAAAGAGCGCCGGGCGGCCCTCCGCGCTGCGTGGGCTTCACCAGCCAAGTCAACGGTGGCATCCAGTGGGTGATCGATAACAAGGCCACCTATAACATCCGCGTGTTCAACATGAGCCTGGGGGTGGGCGGCTGCTTCGACGGCACCGACTCACAGTCTCTGCTCGTGAACGCCGCTGTCGCCGCCGGGTTGGTGGCGGTGGTGTCGGCGGGCAACGAGGGCCCCGCCGCCTGTACCATCGGCTCCCCGGCGGCGGCCCAGGACGCCATCACCGTCGCCGCAATGGCCGACCCCGGACACGGTGGCGGCGTTACCTTCTCAAGCTGCGGAGACGCCCCGGCCGGGGGCTTCTACCTCGTCTGCTTCTCCAGCCGCGGCCCTACCGCCGACGACCGCATCAAGCCGGACATCGCCGCCGCCGGCGTCCTCATCCGCGCCGCCGAGGGAGGCACCAGCAGCAGCTACAAAGATCTCAGCGGCACGAGCATGGCCAGCCCCTTCACCGCCGGCACCGTGGCCCTGATGCTGGACGCCGACCCGTCCCTCACACCCGCCCAGGTCAAGGCCATCATCATGGACACCGCCGTTGACTGGGGTACCTCCGGCAAGGATACCGACTACGGCGCCGGCCGTCTGGACGCCTTCGAGGCGGTCAGCACGGCGGCCAACACCGCCGGCACCAACATCTCCGTGCCCAACCACCATCTCATCTGGGGACAGCTCGATAGCCCCTCATCAGGCAGCACCGACAACTGCAGTTCGCCCGAGAGATTCGACGACTACACGGTCGACATCACCAACTCGGCCCTGTCCCTCGCCGTCACCCTGATCATGCCCGCCTGGAACCCCGACGGCAGTAACGAGCTTGACTTCGAGCTCTGCCTGTTCGACAAGGACGGCGTTGTACTGGACTCCTCCACGAGCGCAAGCCGCCAGGAGACCGTCGGCGTCGCGGCCGCCTCCAACGGGCCCTACAAGGTGCGGGTCTACGCTTGGCCCGGCAACCAGTCCTCCCTCCCCAGCATCGGCGGCCCCTATTTCTTCGATATCTCCGTGGGGGGCAGCGTCACGGAGCCCGTGAGCATCTCTCTTACGACCGATGGCACCACACCCTTCGGAGTTCAGGACTTTAACGTGACGGTCGACACCACCGCCAGCGGCACCAACGATGTCCAGACGGTGCAGGTTTCCGCCGGCCCCGCCGACCTGTTCATCAGGACCACTCTGTTTGCCAACAACGGAAATGTCTGGTCCCTGGGGAGCAGCAACGGAGCCGACCAGGTCGTGTGGGAGTTCTCCACCGACGGTACGAACTGGACCGCCTTCACTGAAGCCGATGCCCTCAGCTCTCTCGCCAGCAGCGTACCCAGCAGCGGAACCCTAGATGTCTATCTGCGCCTCACTATGCCCACCGAGATCACCTCCAGCGAAGAGCACTCGGCAACAGTGACCATAGTAGCTACGTCCCCCTGATTAGGAATTGCTTGCCATGGCCTTTCGCATCCTGTTAGCGCTGATCACAGCCTCTGTGGCTCTGCTGCCCATGTCCGTCGTCGCTCAAGAAGGAGTGGGCGTCGGGGTAAACGTGGGTAGCATCGAGGTGGACGAGCCGCTCCTCTCCGGCGATTCTTACCGTCTGCCGTCGGTAGGGGTGGTCAACACCGGCCACGTCGCCGCGGACTACTCCTTACATGTAACCTACCGCGAGGCCCAGCCGGAGCTGCGGCCGCCGGAAGACTGGTTCGATTTCGACCCCGACCGCTTCCCTCTGGAGCCCGACCAGGTGCAGTCGGTCCAGGTGCGCGTCTCTATCCCCGGCTCCGCTGAGCCCGGCGACTACTTCGCCTTCTTGGAGGCGTCCCCAATAATCGAGGGTGACGGCGTCACCGTAGGCGTGGCGGCCGCTGTCAAGCTCTCCTTCACCGTGGAGCCCGGTGGAGGCGGCGATAATCCTGCCGTCGCCGCCTGGAACCGTTTCAACGATAACGCTCCCGTATCCTATTCGATAGCCGGCGTCATCGGCGCTCTACTGCTGTTCTATCTGCTGTGGCGGCGGTTCCCCATCCGTATCCGATTCGAGCGGAGGCGCTGAGGTGGGCTCTGCGAGGACGGCGCTCTTTCTGGCGCTAGTCGTCTCTTTGGCTCTGCTCACGGTGGCGACGTTCGAAGTTCTGGAGCGGGTGCAAGCCGAGCCTTCCGGCGAGAGTGTTGTCGCCCAGCAGGAGGGGGTCCGGGTAGTGGCAGAGATACGGGGCTCCCCGAACCTGGCAGATAGCGATGGGGACGGGGTTCTCGACGACATCGACAACTGCCCGGCCTGGCCGAACACGGACCAGTCGCTACCGCCGTGGGCCATCCCGCCCGGTGACGCGGATTGCGACGGGTTCACTACGGACGCCGAGAACTTCATGGGCACCGGCCCCAGCGGCCATTGCAACGACACCGCAGGCGCCGACGACGAGGGCCCGCCGGACGCCTGGCCCGTCGATGCCGACGACAATCAGTTCGTTAATCTGTTCGACGTCCTCCCCATGAAGCAGCACTTCAATACAACAGACCCCGACCCAGACTACAACCCCCGCTTCGACTTGAAGGATCAGAACGGGACGATTAACCTGTTGGACGTGCTACCCTACAAAGCCTTCTTCCTGACCTCTTG
>CBDURB010000173.1:0-4297 GCA_965369585.1 uncultured bacterium | reverse complement strand
CCTCGGTACGGCCTGATTCTACCCCTGCTTCCCCAACTCATCAACCGCTGGGCTGAGGTATGGCGTAACGCATACGACGGAAAAGGCCGCGGCAAGAACCGCGGCCCCGGGATTCAACGCTCCTGAAGCCTAGACGCCCGTGACCTTTGCCGCGTCTGGCTCCGGCTGGGCGGATCGATGATCGGCCGGTCGGTAGCCGGTTCCGTCCTCGTACATCCCCTCCGGGCTGCGGCGGATCGTCACCAGGAACGCGTCCACCATCTGGGGATCGAACTGAGTGCCGGCGTTGCTAGCGATCTCGATGCAGGCCTGCTCGCGTGACATCGCCTGACGGTAGGGCCGGCGCGAAGTCATAGCGTCGTATGCGTCGACGACTCCGAACACCCGCGCCCCCAGCGGTATCTCTTTCCCAGCGAGACCTCGGGGGTAACCCTTGCCGTCGTAGCGCTCGTGGTGAGCCCACACAATCTCCGCCGCGTTCCGCAAAAAATCTATCCCTTTCAGGATTTCGTATCCCAACTCTGAGTGGCGACGCATATCTCTCCACTCCTCGTCGTCCAGAGGCGCCGCCTTGCGCAGGATGCTGTCCGCCACCCCGATCTTGCCGATGTCGTGCAGCGCTGCCGCATACTCGATCTCCAGAACCTTCTCAGGGTCCAGCCCCATCTCCTTGGCCATCACGGCCGCCATCCGCGCCACGCGCCGCGCGTGACGGTGTGTCATGTTATCGCGGATGTCCAGGGCTGTGCTCAGCACTTCTACGACCGCTGAGGACAGCCGGTTGTCGCCTGGGCCCGTCCTTCCGTGGTTGAACCCTTTGCGCTCCAGCTTGTTGGCGTACAGCTTGGCGTCCGCCCAGTGGATGATCTCCTCCAGATCCGTTCCGCCCCACGGGTAGCCGCCGATGCCGATGGAAACGCCCAGGTAGATGCTAGCGTGTCCGTTCTCCCACAGCGGCGCCTCGCCTAGCTGGTCCCAGATCTTCCAGGCCATCTGTTCCGCCTCACGCCGGTCCGCGTTCGGCATGATCACAGCAAACTCGTCGCCGCCAAGACGGGCGGTCACATGAGCCGCTGCCGCTATGCGGTTGAGCGTCCGCCCGAACTGCCGCAGGATGACGTCGCCAACCTGGTGGCCGAACTCATCGTTAATCGATTTCAGGTCGTCGACGTCCATCATGATGATGGAGAGATGCTTGCGGGACCGCTCTGACCGCTGCAGCTCCTCTTGCAGCCGCTGATAGAAAAAGCGGCGGTTCTGGAGCTGCGTCAGGTCGTCCCTGGAGGCGATATCCTGGAGCTCGGCCTCTCGGTTCTGGAAGATCCCTTTGGCCCGGTTGCGCTCCTTCTGCACCAACCGCTGTGTAACGCGCAGGATGACTTCTCCCGTCAAGGCCAGATAGGCGAGAAACAGCCCCAGGGCTGTCCAGGCCGCCCAGCCGTTCCTGACGGCGTCCAGGGCCACGAGGACGATGACGACGCAAGCGATGGCTGCCGCGCTTGTCAATCGGAGGACGAGGAACGCCCGTCCGACTGGGTTCGTTTTGCCGTGCTCGTTAGCGGTCGATTGCTCGGCTGGGGCGGTGGTCTGGATACCCTCGTCCCCGGCGCTTGTCGCCGGCTCGTCCTCGGCTGGCGGATCGGTGGAGTCGCGCTCGTCTATGGTCATGTACTCAGACCTCTGCCCCCCCCGGTCCTGAAGTATGTCATCACTGCCATGGCAGGTCGCGCGGTTTCTAACACCTTAGACGGAACGCGGCACGCTACCTGTTACAGCCCCAGGGTGAATTGTGCGTCCATTTCTCAAAGGCGCCGCCGAACGTCACCAGTCGCGCTGGGTGATTCCAGCGGTTTCCAATGCGAGGGTTTAACAGTGCTTAGCGCCTTATTTGCGGAGTGCCTTTGTCAACATATGCCCGAACTCCTCCTCGCGCCTCGACCGGCGACTGCCGCTTCGGCATAATGGAATCGTACCCCTATGAACGCCCGAGACCGTGTCCGACGCTTCTTTGCCGTCTCCTCCCTGGCCGCCCGCATCTACCTGGGCTACAAGTCCATCAGCGTCCGCCAGCAGCGTTTCAACCTGCCCGAAGACGAAGCGGCAGCCCGCCGTCGCGCTCACCACGCCTGGTCGGCCGGCCAGCTCTACGACCTCGCCGTACGGAACCAGGGGTTGTTAATCAAGTTCGGCCAGATCATCGGCTCCCGCCCCGACCTCATCCCCGACGAATACGTTGCCATCCTCTCACGGCTCCAGGACCAGGTGCCGCCTCGCCCCTTCCCGGTAATCGAGCGCCAGGTCACCCGTGAGCTCCGCCGCCCACTCAGCGATGTCTTCTCCAGCTTTCACCATGAGCCCATCGCCGCCGCCTCTCTGGCTCAGGTGCACAAGGCCACGCTCAAGGACGGGCGCACCGTGGCCGTCAAGGTCCAGTACCCCGGCATTTGGGACGTCGTCCAGACAGACCTGGACAGCATCCGCTTCCTCCTGCGTATCCTCTCCGCCCTGGAGCGTAACCTGGACTTCGGCCCCATCATGCAGGAGGTGAGCCGCAACGTCCCGTTAGAGCTGGACTTCATCAATGAAGGCCACAACGCGGAGATCATAGCCCAGAACTTCGCCTCTCGCCCCGACATCATCGTCCCGCGCATCCACTGGGAGTACACCACCCGCCGCGTCCTCGTCATGGAGTTCCTTGAAGGCATCAAGATCACCGATATCGACTCCCTTAGGGCCGCTGGCATAGACCTGCAGGCCGTGGCGCAGCTCGTGAACGACGCCTACTGCGAGCAGCTCTTCCTCCACGGTATGTTTCACGCCGATCCCCACCCCGGCAACCTGTTCGTTCGGCCCGGCCCGCGGCTCGTCATGCTGGACTTCGGCCTCTGTCGCAAGCTGGACGACCAGTTTCGCCTGGGCTACGCCAAGCTGGTCAACGCCATGATCACCGGCAACGCCCCCGAGATGGTCCAGGCCTTCCGCGATCTGGGCTTCCGCGCCAAACGCGCCGAGGACCCGACGCCTTACCTGATGATCGGCCGCGCCTTCATGGAGTCCAACCGGCCCGGTCGTGGCTACGCCGATCCCGACCTCGTCTCTGAAGCGAACCAGCGCATGGCCCGCGCCATCCGCGCCAACCCTATCGTAGAGATACCACGAGAGTTCCTGCTGATCATGAGGGTAACCGGGCTACTGAGTGGGCTGGGCAAGCGGCTGGAATCGCGGGTGGACATGCTTTCGACGCTCCTGCCCTATACTAAAGCGGCGTTAGATGGGGCACGCTGATGGGACGTCTTTCCGACCTTTAGCATTCGTAACACTTGACCGCAAAAACGCCAGCATTGTAGAATTGCTATAAAGCGCCCCATTCGGATGTTCGTGCAGTTTTAGTGAGGTTACCCCGTGGCTAATCGCTTTCGTGACACCCCAGAGTCATTCACCACCCGTTGGATCACTCTTGGCCAAGCCTGCAAACTGCTAGGCGTAAACGAGTCCACTCTCAGGCGCTGGGCCGATGCCGGTCACGTTCGCTCTTTCCGCACTCCCGGCGGCCACCGCCGCTTCTCGGAGGAAGACCTGCACGGCCTCGTAGCCGGACGCGGAGGAGGCGGAGGAGAGCCTTACAGCTCCCTCAGTCAGCTCGCGCTCACCCGCATCCGCCGCCGCCTCAGCCAGGGCCACCCCCAGGCTCCCTGGTACACTAGCATCTCCGAAGAAGATCGTGAGCGGCTGCGTCCTCTTGGCCGCCGCCTGGTCGGCCTGGTATCCGAATACATGACCAAGGGCGCCCGTCGCTCTCACCTCATCGACGAGGCGCGAGAGGTCGGCCACGAATACGGCCGCGAGCTGGTCCGCGATAGCCTCGGCATCCGCGATGCCGTGGAGGCGTTCACGTTCTTCCGCAAGGGGTTGGACGACTCCGCGATGGAGCTGGCCCAGAAGAACGACCTCTCCGCCGAGGAGGCGGTTGAAGTGTGGGAGCTCCTCTCCAACCTGGCTGACCAGGTGCTCCTGGCCATCGCTGAGACTTTCGAGGGAGCGAAGACCACGGCCGTAAGAGGATAGACCTGCATGCGCTACTACCCGGTCTTTCTGGACATCGCCGGTAAACCGGTAGTGGTAATCGGCGGCGGTGAGGTAGCGCTCCTGAAGGTGAAAGGTCTTGTAGACGCCGGTGCCCAAGTGACCGTAGTCAGCCCGGAGCTCCATCCGGATCTGAAGACGCTGGTCGACCAGGGCCGGGTCAAACACTTCGAGCGCGAGTACGCCCGCGGCGACCTGGAGGGCTACACTCTCG
>CBDURB010000172.1:0-4299 GCA_965369585.1 uncultured bacterium | reverse complement strand
TGGCAGGTCTGCCCATTCGTCGCGCAGGTAGTCGCCGAAGCGGTCCGCGGCGAGGCCGTTGCCGACGAACATCATCACCTGCGGAATCACGGTGATCGCGAGCATGCCCGTCACGAGCGCGGCGAACTTCGCGAGAGCGTAGTCCTGTCGCCTTAGCGCCCGCGAGAAGTACAGCGAAAGGGTCTGCGTACGCTGGTCACGGCCGGCTAGTTCAGGCGCGACGACGGCGCAGAAGACCACGAGCACGACCTCGATTATGTTGTAGTACTCCTCCGGCCGCACGACCTCGATCTCCGCCGGGGCGATTGAGGCGATCCCGAGCTGGAAAACGGCGGGAACGAGCGCGATCACGGCGAGGCCGATAGGGCCAACTTTACTTGAAAGCGAGCGGCCGATACCGAACACGCCGCGAAGGCTGTGGACGTAGAGCGCCCAGATGGCGTGCCGCCGCCCGAGGCGGACGCCTTCGTACCGCTGGTAGCCGAGATCGTAGATGGTGCCTGCCGTCGTGTCAGCCACGGGGATCTTCCTCTTCTTCCAGGGGGGGTTGCGACTGGAACAGCTCCTCGAGCCTCCGCCGGCCCCGCTCCAGCCGCACCAACCCGAGGCCGAGGTCGACGACACTGTCCCTGATAAGGTCGAGCAGGGCGTCGTCTTCCTTCTGCACGAGGAGGAAGCGGCCACTGGTGCTCACCGCTACGCCCCGCTCCCGCAGGCGATCGGCGAGCCGGTCGCCGTCACCGTCAACCTCGACGGTGAGGACATGGGTGGGCGCGGTGAGTACCGTCATGGGCACGGATCGGACGAGGCGCCCGTCTTCTATCTCGACGAGGTGGTCGCAGACACGCTCGATCTCGCTGAGGAGGTGAGATGAGAGGATCATGGCGATCCCGAACTCGGTACCTATGCGGCGGATGAGGCGCAGCATCTCGTCCCGGCCTTCGGGGTCGAGTCCGTTCGTCGGTTCGTCGAGGAGCATCAGCCGGGGATCGTGGACTAGCGCCTGCGCGAGCTTGACGCGCTGTTTCATGCCGGTGGAGTACCCGCGCATCTCGCGGTACCGTTCCTCGAAAAGACCAACGTGGCGTAGGGTCTCAGCGGTCCGCTCTCGGGCGGCGGCGCGTGGGAGGCCGCTGATCTGCGCCATATGAGCGACGAACTCGGTGGCGGAGACGTCCGTGGGCAGGCACTCGTGCTCCGGCATATAGCCCACGAACTGGCGGAGCTCCGGCCCCTGGCGAAAGACGTCGAGCCCCATGACTTCGCCGGAGCCACTGGTGGGCTCCAGTAGACCAAGGAGGAGCTTGATGAGGGTGCTCTTTCCAGCGCCGTTGGCGCCCACGAGGCCGATGATGCCAGGCTCCAGCTCAAGGTCCAGCGCGTCAAGGGCCGTGACTCTTGCGTAGCGCTTTGTCAGGCCGACCGTGCGTATTAGTGTCAAGCCAGAGATCCGTTCGGTGTGTCGCGGCTGGACGTTCGATCCGAATCGCCGCATTCCATATTGTAGACGGGTAGCCTCTGAGTTGTCTTGCTTCAAATGTGCTGGCGCGACTTGGGTCGCCTAATCCGGCGCCTGACACTGGACACAAAGGGAACTTAGTGTGGGGCCTTCCTGACCTTGGTCAACCAAAGTTGTGAGCTGTCGGCGCGAGGCTGCCCGCTGATGGCAGCGCTGTGAAACGCTCAGCTATCACGTTCACCGTCCCGTCACGCCGCTGTAGCTCACCCCGGACGATGACGAAGGACTCCGAGCGCACCAGCGATCGCTGCTGCTCGTGGAGGCCCGGCTTCACCACTAAGTTTACCAGCCCGAATTCGTCCTCAATCACGACGAACACGAATCCCTTGGCTGTGCCGGGCCGCTGCCGGCAAACGACCAAGCCAGCCACTTCAACCTGCGTGCCGTCAGGCAGAGACTCCAGCATTCGACTGGGGACGATCCCCTCGTTGAGCCGAGGCCGCAAGAATGTCATCGGATGGTAGTTAGGAGATAGTCCCAGGATGGCGTAGTCCGCTACCATGCGGTCCCAGTCGGACATAGGGGCAAACTCCACCATGTCCTGCTCGGTGGGCAAGGGAAGCGCAAGCTGCCGCTCGCGTCCATTGCGACCGTTGGAGCGATAAAGGAGACCGATCTGCCAGAGCAGCTCCCGACGCTCCAGGCCGAGGTCGTCGAAGGCGCCGCAAGCGATCAGATTCTCGATCGGTTCCCGCTTGAGCCGGGTGCGCTCCAGGAAATCGAACAGCGACCGGAAGGGCCTGTCCTGTTGTCGCTCCTCCGCCACCTCCTGCGCAGTCGCCTCGCTCAACCCTTTCACGTAGCGGAGACCGATCCGCACAGCGTCGCCCTCTATGGCGCAGTTCGCCCCGCTTAAGTTGATGTCGGGCGGCAGCACATTAACCCCGTGGCGCTTCCCGTCATTCACCAACACGTGCGGCCCATAGAACCCCATCGGCTGGGCGTTGAACAGGGCACACAACGACTCCGTGGGGTAGTACATGCGTAGCCAGGCCGTCTGGTAGGCCAGCAGCCCAAAGGCCGCCGCGTGTGCCTTCGGGAAGCCAAACTCGGCGAAGCCAGCGATCTTCTGGAACGCGCTCTCCGCTACCCGCTTCGACACCCCGTTGTTGAGGCAGCCCTCGACGAACTGGCCCCTAATCTTCTCGATCGCCTCCTTCGAGCGCTTTCGGCTCATCGCCCGGCGCAGGCCCTCGGCCTGGCCAGCGCTGAACCCGGCGAGGGCCATCGACACCTGGAGCACCTGCTCCTGGAAGAGGACGACTCCCAGCGTCTCCTCCAGCACTGGCTCCAGCGAGGGATGGTCGTATGTGACCTCCTCCCGCCCCAGACGACGGTTGATGTAGGGGTTGACGGCGCCACCCACGATGGGACCCGGCCGGATGATGGCCACCTCGACCGTCAGGTCCTGCAGCGACTGAGGCCGTGTGCGGGGCAGGGTCTGCATCTGAGCTCGCGACTCGATCTGGAAGATCCCCATCGTGTCGGCGGCGCAGATGGAGTCGTACACCCGATCGTCCTTGAAATCGAGGCGGGAGAGGTCGATGCGCTTGCCGTGGTGCTCCTCGATGAGGTCGAGGGTCTCGTCCACCGCCGAGAGCATCCCCAGGGCCAGGAAGTCGATCTTGATCATGCGGGCATCGTCCACCGAGTCCTTGTCCCACTGCATCAGCACCCGCCCCTCCATGGCCGACTGCTCCAGTGGCACCAGCTCGACCAGGGGCCGCGACGATATGACCATGCCACCCACGTGCTGGCTAATGTGCCGGGGAAATCCAGCGATCTGCTCCACTAGGTCTGCGAGGTGGCGCCATATCGGGGAGCCCAACTTATCCCGGTAGTGGGCCAGGCGGCCCATCTCCTCACGGATGGTCTTGGCTGAGCCGTAGCTTTCGCTGACCTTGGCCAGCCGGTCCAGCTCGGCGGGCGGTAGGCCCAGCGCCTTACCCACGTCCCGCACGGCACTGCGGATGCGGTAGGTGGGGAACGTCGCTACCAGACCCACGTGCTCTCGCCCGAAGTGCTCGTAGACGCGGAGGATCAGCTTCTCGCGTATGTCGCGGGGGAAATCCAGGTCGATGTCCGGCACCGAGGCCATCTCCTCGTTGAGGAAGCGGCCCAGGAAGAGGTTGTTAGCGATGGGGTCGATGTGGGAGAGGCCGATGAGGTAGCAGATAAGCGAACCGACAGACGACCCGCGGCCCCGGCCGGGGGGCGTGTGGCAGGGCCGGCCGCGCACCTCCTCGGAGACCTGGTGGGCGAGCTGGAGGATCTCCTGATGGATGAGGAAGAACCCTGCCAGCCCGTGGTGCTCCACCAGCGCCAACTCCTTCTCCAGCCGCTCCTCGACCTCCGAAGTGACGCACATGTATCGGCGTTCAGCCTCTTGGTAACACAGCTTTCGAAGATGGGAGTCCTGCGTCTCCTCCTCTGGCACCGGGTAGTCAGGGAAGCGATAGTCCAAGTCTCGGGTCAGGTCGAACTGACACCGCTCGGCGATGCGGAGGGTGTTGGCTAGCGCTTCTGGGTGATCGCGGAACAATTCGGCCATCTCTTCAGGCGGCTTGAGGTAGTACTCTGAGTTCTCGCGGCGCTGGCGGTGGGAGGCGTCCAGGGTCAAGCGATGCTTGATAGCCACCAGAACGTCCTGGAGGCGGTGGCGCTGCCGTACGTGGTAGTGGACGTTGCCGGTGGCGACGGTGCCCAGGCCCAGGTGCTCCGCAAGGTCGGCCAGGGCCTGGTTGCGGCGGGCGTCACCGTAGACGAGATTGTTCTGGAGC
>CBDURB010000171.1:0-4308 GCA_965369585.1 uncultured bacterium | reverse complement strand
CCTACACCGACGCCTACACCGACGCCTACACCGACACCGACGCCTACACCGACACCGACGCCTACACCTACGCCTACGCCTACACCTACCCCGACACCTACCCCGACACCTACACCTACGCCTACCCCGACACCTACGCCTACGCCCACACCCACGCCGGTGGTACTGGAGTCGACGGCCACCCCGACTCCCACAGCTCTGCCCGTAGCCTTGCCCCCGACAGGCGGTGTAGGTGCGCTGCCTCAGGACAGCGCTGCCCTGATCCTGCTCGCCCTCATCGGTATCACCCTCATCGGCGGTAGCGCCTGGCTTATCTGGAGCAACCGTCGCTGGGAAGACCGTCACGGCAGCAGCTCTTAGTACAATAGGCTTGCGATTGGACCGGCCGGGGTGTGTGTTCGCCCTGGCCGGTCTTTACAGTTGTGAAAATAGTTTGCGATTATGGTGGAGCGCCCTTAAATAAGACATAACCGCCTTGACAACTACACCTTTGTTTCTGGATAATTTAAACGTATTGACAGTGCCGCAACTGTCAATGCTTTGACGCTCTTGGGTCTCATCGCCGCACCCCCGCGAGCAATCACTCAGACTCGGGAGCGTCTTTCTATTGTGCTCACGCCAAGCGTCGTTCTGTAACTGATTTCTCCTATCCGTCATCTCTATATTAAGAGGGCGGTAACAGTGGAATCTTACCCAGATCTTGTACGGGAGATGCGGACCGCCAAGCGCTTCGCTTATGCGGTCTTCGCGGCCTTTGTAGTTGCGGCGCTCCCTCTCTATATCTTCATCATTCACCTCTCAGCCTTGGAGCTCAGCGTTGCCCTCGGTCCCGTCTTCCTGACCGTCGCTGCCATTGAGATGTTCTCCCGCTGGGAGTACCGCATGCGCCGAAGGCACGCCTATCCACACTTGCTCGGCTACCGGCTCGCGGCCATTCACCAGTTCGCTCAGGCTTGCCATGAGGCGGCAGGCCTGCTGGCGCAGTTCCTCAGCCCGCAGGCTGTTGTCGTCGCCTGGCTGGAGGAGGACGGCCAGGAGCTGGAGCCCGTAGCCGCATACGGGATGCCGGAAGGCTGGTTGCCTTCGGCCCCCAGGATCACTCTCGCCGCTCGTTCCATGAAGGAGGCGGTAGACCGTGGCCGCGTGCTGACCAAGCCCTCAGCGGAGGGCGATCCCTGGTTCGCCGGCGCCCACCCCGGCGCCTGCGTCATCTACGTACCTCTCCGGTCTCAGGACCGGCCCAAGGGACTTCTGGCGATCGCCACTTCTGATAGCAACCATATCACTAAGGACCACAGGCTCCTCTCGTCCCTGGGTATGGTGCTGGCGCTCGCCCTGGACAACTGCCGCCTCTACGAGGGAGAGCGCGCGAGCGCGCGCCGCCTGCAAGAGCTGAACCGCATGAAGAGCGACTTCCTCATCACCGTCTCCCATGAGCTGCGCACCCCTCTTACGTCCGTGCGCACGGCGGCGGAGATGCTGCTGGAGGAGGAGGAGAAGCGGGACTCCGGAGGCATCAGAGCTCGTCTCGCTCGTAGCATCGCCAAAGGGGCGAACCGGCTCGCGGCGCTGGTCGCAGATCTGGTGGACGTCTCCCGCGATGATGAGTTCGCTCCCAGACTGGAGCTGGAGCCGCTGCCGGCGCAGGAGATGGTGTCCGGCGCTGTCGCCCTCATTAACCCCCTGCTGGCCGCCAAGCGGCAGACGCTCTCGGTCGAAATCGAGGACCCGGCGCCCACCGTGCTGGTGGACAGGCGTCGCTTCGAGCAGGTCGTCCTGAACCTCCTCTCTAATGCCCACCGTCACACCCCCGCCGGTGGCCACCTCGACGTACGCATCTCAAGCAGGAACGATGAAGCAATCATCGCCGTCACGGACTCCGGCCCCGGCGTCGCCGAGGAAGAGCGCGAGCTCATATTCGAGCCGTTCTTCCGCGGCGACCGCTCCGGTATGGGGTTGGGGCTGGCCATCGCCAAGTCTGTGGTTGAGCTGCACAACGGCCGTATATGGGTGGAGAACAACCCGGAGGGCAGGGGCAGTACCTTCTTTGTCGCTCTGCCCATGCATGTGGTGAAGATCCCCGCCGTACCCGCTTCCACCACCGCCTGAGCGACGCGGGCTTCAGCGCCGCATCCGCTATAATCGGCCTATGCGGCTGCTCCGTCTCCGGCTCTTCGATTACCGTAATTTCCATCGCCTGGACTTCTCGCCGGGGCCTGGCGCCAGCGTGCTCGTCGGCGCCAACGCCCAGGGGAAGACCAACCTCTTGGAGTCCGCGTACCTGCTGGCCACCATGAAGGAGCTCCGCGTCGAGACCGAGGCGCAAATCATCCGCTGGCAGGTGGTTGAGGACGCGATCCCGGTCGCCCGTGTCGTCGGCGAGGCCGAGACCGCCGCCGGCGGCCTTAAGCTGGAGGTGGCTGTCGTCGGCCGGCAGGGCAGCAACGGGCTCGTCGCCAGCAAGACCGTCAAGGTCAACGGCGTACCCAAGCGGCTGTCCGATGCGGTCGGGCGCCTGACCGCCGTGATGTTCACCGCCGCCGACATCGACCTGATCACTGGGGGGCCGTCGTCGCGGCGGCGCTATATCGACATAACGCTATCGCAGGTGGACCGTGGCTACGTCTCCGCCCGCTCCCGCCTGGAGCGTGTCATCGCCCAGCGAAACCACCTCCTCAAGCGCATCCGCGAAGGGCTCGCCCGAAAGGACGAGCTAGCTTTCTGGGACGCCGAACTCGCCCGCGACGGCGGCTATCTGTTCGCCGTCCGCGCCGTCGCCCTGTCAGAGCTGGCCCTCCTCGCCGCTGAGGCTCACGCCTCACTCGCTCCCACCGAGGAGCTGCGGCTGGAGTACCGGCCACGGCTGGAGGGGCGGTCGCCGGATAGCCTCTCCGACGTTGCTGCTGCCGCGGAGGCGTACGAACAGGCGTTGCGGCGCGGAATATCCCGCGACGTGGCCGCCGGCATGACCCTTCAGGGCCCGCACCGCGATGATATCGCTTTCTTCCTGGGCGGCATGCCCGCCTCCGGCTTCGCCTCCCGCGCCCAGCAGCGCACCATCGCCCTCGCTCTCCGCCTGGCCGAGGCGCGGCTCCTGCACTCGCGACGAAGCGAGCCGCCCCTGCTGCTCCTGGACGACATCCTGTCAGAGATGGACGCCGGCCGCGCCCGCTCCGTCATCGAGGCCGTTTCCGACTACGACCAGCTGCTCGTCACCGCCACGGACGTTGACCGCTTTCCGCGGCAGTTCCTGGACCGCGCTGACGTCTTCTCAGTGGCTGCGGGTACAGTAGCGTCGCCATCCACGCAGCCGGTGGCTAGCCGCGAAACAGCGGAGAGCTGACGCCCTTCGGCACGGCCACCCACAGCGCCGAGGGCGCGACCTCCACCCGCGTCGGGGACCGCTCGATAGCGTCGCCGTCAAGCTGGACAGGCAGCGGCTCCTTCCACGCCAGCTCCAGCCGCCGCGCTTTTCGATACATCACCTTATTCGACCGCAGATGGCGTCGTAACAGCGTCCTCAGGGCGTGCAGGATGATGTCCACCGTGCCCTTCCCCTGATACACGCACACGTCCAGCAGACCGTCGTTCGCCACCGCCTCGCCGGTGATCTCCACCAGGCCGGCGTAGTTGCGGGTGTTCCCCGCCACCAGCATCAGCACGTTCGCAGTCTGCTGCTCGCCATCGAAGCTCAGCGTGACCGCCGACGATCGGTAGCGGAGCGTCTCCCTTACGGCGGCGATAGCGTACATTACCGCCCCAAATCGGCTCTTCAGCCCCGCATGGACGCGCCGGCCGATAGCCCCGTCCAGGCCGTAGCCGGCCATCAGCAGGAAGTAGCGTTCGCCCGCCCGCCCCAGGTCGATGCGGCGCCGCTCGCCCTCGACCGCCGCCCTTACCGCCTCGATAGGCTTTCTCGGAATCCCTATCTCCTTTGCCCAGATGTTGACCGTGCCGGCGCGGATCACCGCCAGCGCCGTCTCGCTGCCGGCCAGGCCGTTCACCGCCTCGTTCAGCGTGCCGTCCCCGCCGACGACGAACAGCAGCGGCAGCTCCCGCTCCGCCGCTCCCGCCGCCAGCTCAGTCGCCTGCCGCGGCCCCTCCGTCCGCCGCCACTCCACCTGCCAGCCCTCCGCCTTCAGCCAGCGGTCGGCCTCGTCCAGCCGCTTGTCGGAGGGGACGTTGTGCGCCGCTGGGTTCACGATCACCAGCGTCTCCTTGCGGCTGTACGTGCTCATGGCGAGATACTATTCGACTTGTGGTAGTGACCACAAGCGGGGCAGCCGTTATCATGATCACGCCTGCCTC
>CBDURB010000170.1:0-4311 GCA_965369585.1 uncultured bacterium | reverse complement strand
GCGCCGGAGTGGAGGCGGGTGGCTCCGCCTCCCGCGGCCACCTGCCTGAGCGAGCCGGCATCGTCGCGGGGTTGTACTTCCGGGACCTGTTGGCGCGGCGCCGCACGGGCGCCGCCGACCTCGTCGCGGAGCTGTTTGATAAGGTGGGGCCGCACTATTACGATCGCGTAGACATCGAGATGTCGCCGCAGGAGCGAACGCGGATGGAGTCGAGACTGGCGGGGCTGCGCCCGCAGAGCATCGCCGGCATGAAGGTGACGGCCATCGACCGCACGGACGGCCTGCGCTTCCGCCTGGGTGACGGCGCCTGGGCCTTGATCCGCCTGTCTAACACGGAACCGCTTATGCGCATCTACACGGAGGTGCCCCGGGAAGAGCTGGTGACCAAGGTGCTGAGCGAAGTCCGTGAGCTGACCGGTGTCTGACCTCCGCATCCTCGACGACGCCGAAGCACGCGCCCGCCTGGACCCCGGGGGCATGGGCGCCGCCGTCCGCGACCTGCCGGACCAGTGCCGCGACGCCTGGGAGCAGGCCCGCCGCCTGGAACTGCCCCCAGCCTATCGTGAGATCGAGCGGATCGTCATCCTGGGCATGGGAGGCTCCGCCATAGCCGGTGATCTCCTCCGGCTGCTGCTCGCCCGTGAGTGCCCCGTACCGGTGCTGAATCAGCGCCACTACGATCTGCCGCCCTACGTGGACGACCGCACGCTGCTCATCGCCTCCAGCTTCAGCGGCAACACGGAGGAGACGCTATCGGCGTTCCAGCAGGGGCTCGCCACGCCTGCCAAGAAGCTGGTGCTGACCACCGGCGGCAGCCTGCTGACGACGGCCCGCGCCAACGGCGTCCCCGCCTTCGTCTTCCAGTTCCGCGGCGAGCCCCGCGCGGCGTTCGGCTACGGCCTGATGCCCCTGCTGGCCGTCGCGGAGACGCTGGGCCTTATGCAGGGCGTCGCGCGGGATGTGGACGAGACGCTCTCGGCGATGGAGTCGCTCCGTTCGCGCATCGGGGAGAAGGTGCCGCTGGCGGAGAACGCCGCCAAACAGCTCGCGGGCAGGCTGACCGGGCGGCTGCCCGTGATCTACGGCGCCGAGCTGCTGACCGAAGTCGCGCACCGCTGGAAGACCCAGCTCAACGAATCGTCAAAGGTCTGGGCGTTCTACGAGCAGCTCCCGGAGGCGAATCACAACGCCCTCGTCTCTTTCGCATTACCCAAGGAGGTGGCCCGGCTGGTGTTCGTCCTGTACCTGCAATCGCCGGACCTGCACCCACGGGTGGCGCTTCACTACGAGTTCAGCCGGAAGACGCTGGCCGAGGCCGGGGTGGAGTACGCGGAGGTGCAGGCGGAGGGCAAGAGCGCCTTGGCGCAGGCTATGACCTCCGTCCTGATGGGCGACTACGTGAGCTACTACGCGGCGCTGCTGAACGGGGTTGACCCCACACCCACGACGGACATCGACAGCCTGAAAGCCTGGCTGGCGCGGCAGAAGTAGAACCGCTACCCGCGGACAGCCTCCGGCTTACCGCTTGGTGTACTGCGGCGCCTTGCGGGCTCGCTTGAGGCCGGGCTTCTTGCGCTCCTTCACCCGTGGATCGCGGGTAAGGAGGCCGGCCTTGCGCAGGGACGGTCTGAGGGCGCTGTCGAAGACGAGGAGGGCGCGCGTCATCCCGTGCGCCAACGCGTCGGCCCAAGCGGAGATGCCGCCCCCGGCGATCTTGGCATGAACGTTGAAGCGACCCTCCGTATCAGTCGTAGACAGAGGCAGGCGCACCTTGGCGTGGTGCAGATCCCGTGAGAACACCTCCTGGACCGGCTTGCCGTTCACGAAGATGCTACCGGAGCCGGAATAGAGCCGCACCTGGGCCACCGCCGATTTCCGTTTTCCCGTGCCGCCAAAGTAATGCTCGCCCTCTGGGACGATGATCACGTCGGTCTTTTCTTCGGTCATGACTGTTGCTCCCTGCTGGCCGCGGCCTCCCTCTTACGGGAAGCGTTGATCTGCGCCTCGTGTGGGTGATCGGGACCGGCGTACACCTTGAGGTGCCGGAGGACGTGACGGTTGAGGCGGTTACGGGGGAGCATGCCGCGCACCGCCAACTCAATGACGCGCTCTGGGTGGCGCTCCATCATCCTGCTAAGGCTGGTCGCCTTGAGGCCGCCCATATAGCCCGTATGCTTGTAGTACGTCTTGTCTTCCATCTTGTTTCCGGTAACTCGCACCTTAGCGGCGTTCACCACCACAACAAAGTCGCCCATGTCCAGATGAGCGGAGTATGTGGGCTTGTGCTTGCCCATAAGGAAGCCGGCCACCTGGGTGGCGAGACGGCCCAGCACCTGGTCTGTGGCGTCCACCACCTGCCAGCGCTTATCGATCTCGCCGCCCTTCAGGCTATACGTCTTCATCCGTTTCATCGTCTTCATCGTCAAACAACCCATCCTCATAACGAACCTTCATCAGGCAGAGCCCGCGCGCCGGCGCCGTAAAGCTCGCCGCTCCCGGCTTGGCCTCTCGGAGGAGACTCCCGAACTCTCCCGCCGAGAGCCTGCCTCTTCCCACCTCCACCAGCGACCCTACTATACGACGTACCTGATGGGGAAGGAAAGCGTTCGCCTCCACCTCCACCAGGATGCGGCGGCCGCAGCGCTTCACCTCCGCCCGCGCCATCCGCCGGCAAGTGCCCCGCCGACCGGCGAAAGAAGGCTGCGTGAACGCGGCAAAGTCATGCTCACCCACGAGAGAAGCGGCCGCCTCAGCCATCGCATCCGCGTCCAGCGGCTCCGCTACCTGCCAGACAACGGCTCGCATGAGCGCGGGCCGTTGGCGGCCGTTGTGGATGGTGTAGCGATACCAGCGGCTTACCGCCTGTCGGCGTGGGTCAAAGGTCAGAGCAACCTCTCTGACCGTCCGAACCGCTATCTGCTCCGGCAGGTGATGGTTGAGAGCCCGCACGAACACATCCGGTCCGTGACGACTGCCCGAGGTGAACGCCGCCACCTGCCCTCTGGCGTGGACACCGGCATCGGTTCGCCCTGCGAGGGCCACCCTTATTGGTTCGCCTGTTAAGCTGCGCAGGGCGCGCTCAAGCGCGTCCTGTATCGTTTCCGTGTTCTTCTGGTACTGAGAGCCCCCAAAATCGGTGCCCTCGTACTCCAAGAGCAAGGCCAGCCGGCGGACTGATGCGTCCCTTACCATCCCGCCTAAGGCGGAGCAGCGCCGCCTAGCCCTCCTCCGCTATCATCTCCAGTTGGGCCATGCGGGCGCCGTCTCCATGCCGCTGCCCCAGCTTCACGACTCGCGTGTAGCCGCCCGGCCTCGTCGCATAACGCTCGGCCAGGCTATCGAACACCTTGTCCACTATCTTCTTGTCGTACACGAAGCGCAGCGCCTGCCGACGGGCGTGCAAGTCGCCCCGCTTGCCAAGGGTAATGATGCGCTCGGCAAAGCCCCGTACCTCCTTCGCCTTCGCCTCCGTGGTGATGATCTTCTCGTGTCGTAGAAGATCGGTCACCAGGTTGCGAAAGAGGGCCAGCCTGTGATCGGTCGGCCTGCCCAGCTTGCGCCCGGCAATACGGTTAGCCATCCTATTCGCCGCCCTCCTCGCCCGTGATCTCCATCAGCTTGCGCTTCCAATCCGGGATCTCCTCATCCTCGGCCTCAGCTTCGGCGGACGGCTCGGCCTTCGCGGCCTTGGCGCGCTTCTTAGCCGGCGCCTCGGCCACCTCCGGCACCGCCTCCGCCTCCTCAACCACCTCCTGCGCCCCCTGCGCCTCCGTAACGGCGGGAGCGGCTTCAGCTACCGCCTCTGTCGCCTCCGTCGGGCGGGGGGCCAGAATGGGACCCTCCCCTTCCTCCAGGGGCGGCGCCTCCATCACCTCTTCCGGCTGCTCGACGGGGAGGAGCTCCATCTCGTTCAGCTTGTCCTTCAACTCGTCGTAGGACTTGCGGCCGAAGTTGCGCAGGGAGAGAAGCTCCTCTTCGCTATTCTCCAGCACCTGACCCACCGTCATGAGGCCGCTACGGCGCAGGCAGTTGTACGCCCGCATAGAAAGGTTTAGGTCCTCTATGGGCATATTATACTTCTCGGGCGTAAGGGCTACGCCAGCGCCCAGGCCGCGCTCCACCACCGGCAGAGGCGGCTGCCCCATGTGAGCGAACAGCTTGAACTGCTCCATGATAATCTCGGCGCTATCGCTGACGGCATCGGCGGCGCTGATGGTGCCATCGGTCCAGATCTCCATCTCCAAACGGTCGTAGTTGGCCTCCCGACCGACACGCATGCGGCCAACCTTATAGTTAACCTTGCGCACCGGC
>CBDURB010000169.1:0-4327 GCA_965369585.1 uncultured bacterium | reverse complement strand
GTGCTGCTCGCCTACGAGGAGGCGGTCGGCCACCACGAGGTGGCCCTCCAGGCCCACGAGCTGTTGGATAAGCCGGACGAGGCCCAGCGCTGCGAGTTGCTGCTGGCGTTGGGCGACGCTCAGGTGAAGGCAGGCGAGCCCCAAAAAGCGTTGGAGACGTGCGAGCGTGCGGTCGGGACCGCGCGGGAGCTGGGGGCAGCGGAGCTGCTGGCCCGCGCCGCCATCGCCTACGCCGACGCCCGATTCTTTGGCGGGGGGAGTTCCGAGGAATCAGCCCGCCATCTGGAAGAAGCCCTTACCGTCATTGACGAAGGAGATAGCGAGCTTCGTGCCCTGGCTTTGTCCCGCTTGCCGCGGGTCATGATGTTCTCACAGCGCTCGACGGAAGAGAAGGTCGCTACCGCTCAGCAGGCGCTGGATATCGCCGACAGGATGGGGGACAGCGCCCTGCGAGCCGAAGCGCTCCACGGGATGCGCTGGGCCCTCTGGGAGCCGCAGAATGTCGAGGAGCGCCTCACCGTCTCAACTGAGATGGTGGAGCTCTACGAACAGTTAGGAGACAAAGCGATGGCCGCCACGGCGCATGGCTGGCGCCTCACCGACCTGCTGGAAGTAGGGGAGACCCAGAACGTAGACGCTGAGATCGAGGCGTTTGAAAAGTTGGCGGAGGAGCTGCGACAGCCGACCATGCAGTGGCAGCCGCTGATGTTCCGGGCGGGGAAAGCGCTGCTGGAAGGACGGTTCGAGGAAGGGGAGAGGCTCGCCCTCCAGGCCCTGGCCCTCGGCCAGCGGATAGGCGGGGGTGTCCTTGCTAATATTGGGCCGCAGATGTTCGTGCTGCGGAGGGAGCAGGGCCGTCTCGCGGAGATCGAGAGGGGCAGCAAGCGGGCTGTCCAAGTCAACCCCAATATCCCTGGCTTTCGGGCCGGGCTGGCCCTCCTGTACTGCGAGTTGGGTCGCCAAGACGAGGCGCGGGCCGAGTTTGAGGAGGTGGGAGCGAGCGACTTCGCAGACGTGCCCGTAGACGCCAACTGGCTCATCGGAATCACTCTGCTCTCGGAGGTCTGCGCCTCTCTGGGCGATGCGCGGCGGGCGGCCCCGCTTTACCAGCTCCTGCTCCCGTACGCCGGGCGCAACGTCGTCGCCGGCTTCGCGGCTACCTGCTACGGTTCGGCTTCGCGCTACCTGGGCCTCCTGGCCGCCACGATGTCCCGCTGGGAGGATGCGGAAAAGCATTTCCAGGACGCCATCGAGATGAACGGCAGGATGGGGGCGCGCCCCTGGCTGGCCCGCAGCCAGCATGACTACGCCGACATGCTCCTCAAGCGCGACGAAGAAGGAGATCGGGAGAAAGCGCTGGAGCTGGTGACCGAGGGCCTGGACACCGCCCAGGAGCTGGGGATGAAGGCGCTCGTGGAGATGGCGCTGGCTCTCAAACTCCAGGCCCAGGGCATCGACGCCACGGCTTCCCGGACCTCAATCGACGCCGTCGCCGCGTCCGTCTACGTCGATAAGCCGGACCTGCGGCAGCACGCCGCGCCCGACGGTACCGTCACCATCCTCTTCAGCGACATCGAGGGCTCCACCGCCATGACCGAGCGGCTGGGCGACCAGCGCTGGCTGGAGGTCCTTCGAGAGCACAACGCAATCGTTCGCGAGCAGGTGGCGGCGCACGAGGGGTTCGAGGTGAAGTCGGAGGGGGACGGCTTCATGCTGGCGTTCCAGAGCGCCCGCCGCGGGATCGAGTGCGGGGTGGACATCCAGCGCGCCTTCGCCGAGCGCAACGAATCTGTGGAGGAGCCCATCCACGTCCGCATCGGCCTGCACACGGGGGAGGCGATCAAGGAGGCGGATGCCCAGACGGGCCGGGATGACTTCTACGGCAAGAACGTTGTCCTGGCCGCCCGCATCGCCGGGCAGGCACAGGGCGGCGAGATCCTGGTCTCGTCGCTGCTCAAGGAGCTGACGGAGAGCGGCGGAGACATCGCCTTCGGCGAAGAGCGTGAGGTCGAGCTCAAGGGTCTCGCAGGAACCCATGAGGTGCATCAGATACAGTGGGAATAGGTGGCCTCTCACGCACACTACGAAGTCTTAGTGTGCGGCCACAAGCCGCCCCTCCATTCTCTAAGCATAGGACCCGGGAGCCGATATGCGGCGGCCGGTGACTCTGACCGGGCGCGGATTGCAAGATAGGCGGCATTTCCTGAACGGGCTAACGCATGGGCGCTCGGAATCTCACTAGACTCCGCGTAGGGGATAGGAGAAAAGTCTGGAGTTAATATCCGCCGCATCTCCCCTGACTACCATGGACGCCATCCCGGTTCTGCCGCACACTATATTCGGGCAGTGAGGGGGAGGAGGAGGAGGGATGTCCAAACTGGCGATCGGGGCGGCCGCGGTGGTCATGCTATTCGTCGCAGGCGGATTCGTGACGCTGGCCTATCCGTTCATCCATCGCGAGCCTCTGGCTGAGCCGTTCCTGGAAGTGGATGACGCCGAGGGGAAGGTAAGGCTGGACTCGCGGATCGTCATCGAGATTCGGGGCAGCATCTCCGAAGAACACATCCGCGAGTCCCTTGGCATCTATCCTCCAGTTCTACTCGGCGAAGAAGACCTGGTGGTAGAGCACTTCGCGAAGTTCCCTTGGCACGAGCGGTTTCCGTGGGCCAAGACGAGAGTGAGCATCAATCCCCATAATGCGCGGCTCTTCGAGCCCGAAACCGGTTACACCGTCGTCCTGAACGACGAGAGACTGACTTTTGAAACGATCACCTTACCGCGGGTAGTAGATGCCCGCGTTGACTCGATCCTTCACCACAACTTCATGTACGTCGCTCCATCTAACCCAATTGTGCTTGAGTTCAACGAGGAGGTGGTGTGGCAGCACGAATACCTACAGGTGGAGCCTCCCGTAGAGATAACGACGGCTAGCTACAGATCTTCCGGCGGCGGCACTGAGGTTTGGGTCTTCCCAAAAGAGCCGTGGGACAATTCGACCACCTATACTCTGACAATCAGTCAAGGTGTGAAGGATATCTTTGGTCATGAGGGGGTTGAAGGGTTCTCTTTGGACTTCACGACCCGGCCCCGACCACAGATCATGGAGGCGAACCCTGCCGGTGACGACTTTCCGCTTGACTCTGTTGTGAGAATCCGGTTCGAGCGTCCAGCCGATCGAGAATCCGTCGAAGAGGCCTTCCAGATCGAGCCAGATGTAGCTGGAACTATACAGTGGGAAAGCGATCTGGTGATGACATGGAAGCCAGACGCGCTTGAACACTCGAGGACCTACATAGTGACGGCGGGCGGTACATCGATCGACGGAGACCCATTCGTCCCGCATGAATGGGCTTTCAGCACTTCCGACCCGCCTGTCTATGTAACGATCGAAGGTAGTGACCAGAGCCCGACGCTTCTTCGCGCCGTAGCGAGCGGGGGCACCGGTGACTACTCCTACGAGTGGAGCAGCGGGGGGACCAGCGAGGAGATCTGGGCAGATCTATGGTACGGCGATGTTCGAACCTTTGAGGTCACCGTAACTAGTGGGGACCAGCAAGCCACCGCCCAGCTTCAGGTCCTTGGCCCGCCGCCCCCCTGTCCTGAAGGCTGGCGCATCATCACGGAGGAGGTTTGCTACAAGGAGGAAGTCCTGCCCGGGCCCGTGCGCGTATTCGTGACGCGTGTAGACCTCCAAGATCCCGACGTTCAACTTCGCGCGGCGCCAGCGGCAGACATTCTCGGAAAGCCCAGCACAGTAAGCAGATCTGCCCAGACCCGGGACACCCTTGTATCGATCAACGGCGACTTCTTCAATCTGGGCCAGGGGGAATACCTCACTCGAGGTCCTATCGTTTCTGACGGCAATGTCCTCTATGCTCCGCGGCTGGCGGGGGTCGTCTTCGCTCTTGATCCTGACCTCAACTCCTGGGTCGGTCCAGCGGAGGAGTTCGCGGTCTATGTGAACCCCACAGCCGGAGAGACGAAGCGCCTTGAGACCATCAACAGGCCTCCTGGCGGGAACGGCCTCGCGCTCTTCAACGCCTACTGGGGGGAGCAACTTTCGCTGGATGTGGACGGCTGTTACGCCCTCTTCGCCCCGATGGAGCGAGCGATGAACGCCGCTTACCGATTTTCGTGCGGCGCAATAGAGGACATTCCTCTGGCAACGGGGGAGTTCGTACTGATAGCGAGGGGAGAGGCAGCCGAGTGGATGAAGCAGAATATCGAGCACCCTCTCAGCATTGACAGCTCATTTCCTCTCTCGGACGTCGACTTCATGGTGGGTGGCTCCCACGTCCTGATACGGAATGGCGAACCCGGCGGCGGT
>CBDURB010000168.1:0-4330 GCA_965369585.1 uncultured bacterium | reverse complement strand
CAACGTCCGCAACAGGAGCGCCGGCCAATCGGTCGTATTCGGCAGCGAACGAGTGCGCCAGAAGAACCTGACTCCCACCCAGCAGACCATCGTCGACAAACTGGATTCCACTCTGGCGACCGTGCTGGAATACCTGAAGATCGCCCCTCTCATCTGCTTTAAGCGGACTATCGGCGACAACGACCAGTTTGAGCCGAAGTGCACCCTTTATCTGTCCACTCAGCGCTCCGATAACATACGTCAGGCCTATCTCTGGGCCGGGACGCTGAAGGATTACGCGCCCGATACTCCCGGGCCGGAGCTTCACCTGCTGTGCATACCGGAGTGGCCTGATCAGAACCGGCAGGTCCTCATCTTCCCCGAGGAGCGGCTAACCGTGGTGCTGGGCAGCGACTACGTCGGCGAGGTGAAGATGGGCTTCCTGCGCATGGCCATGTGGGAGGCCAAGCAGGAAGGCATGCTGCCAATCCACGCCGGCTCCAAGCTCCTGACGGCCCGGCAGCGGGACGGCACGCTCAAACGCTACGGGATGCTCCTCTTCGGCCTGTCCGGGACTGGAAAGACCACCCATTCCTGTCACGACCATGGTCTGAACGGCGATGGCGAGGGGATCGAGATCCTTCAGGACGACATCGTATTTCTGCGCAAGGACGGCTCCGCCCTGGGCACTGAGCAGGGTTTTTACCTGAAAACGGAAGGAATCAGTCCGGACAATCAGTCCCTCATCCACAAGGCCCTCACCTCACCGCAAGCCTCGTTTGAGAACGTGATGGTGGACGACGAGGGTAAGGTCGACTTTGACAACCTTACCCTGGGCAGCAACGGGCGCGCCGTTATCCCTAGACAGACGCTGGCTCCTCACATCTCACGAGACATCAATCTGCCTCCGCTGAGCGAGCTGGACGGTCTCATAATAGCCTTCATCACCCGCAGGATGACGGTCCTTCCCATCGTCTCCAGGCTGAGCTCGCCGCAGGCGGCCGCCGCCTTCATGCTGGGAGAGAGCATCGAGACCAGCGCCGGCGACCCCAGGCGGGCCGGACAATCTGTGCGGGTGGTGGGCACCAACCCCTTCATCATCGGCGACCAGGCCGAGCACGGTAACTGGTTCTATGAGTTCCTCAAAGCCAACGAAGGGAAGAGCCAGAGCTACATCCTGAACACAGGCGGCGTGGGCCAGATCACTGAACGTGACGCCGAGGGGCGGCCGGTCACCAAGCAGAAGACGCTTCGTGTGGCCATTCCCGAGATGGCCTCCATAATCGGGGGACTCGCCGGCAGCGCGATCGAATGGGAGAAAGAGACGATGTTCGGCACCCTGGTACCGGCGTCCGTGGACGGGCTTGATATGGGCAAGTTCCGTCTGGACAAGTTCTATAGCCAGGAGCAGGCGGACGAGTACGCCACGCAGCTAAAGGAAGAGCGAAGGGAGTGGCTGGCACGCTTCCCGGAGTTGAGCCCGGAGATCGCCGAAGCGCTACCGTAGCGCTTTCAGCCCTCGTCTCTCCAACATCCGCCTGTAGCCGTTCACCCTGAGCCTGCCTGCCGGTAGACAGGCCCATCGGGGTCACCACCACATCATGTCGTCCAGCTCCTCGCCCTCACCGGCCTGCGGCGGGCTGGTCCAGAGGTTGGTGGCCAGGTACTTCCAGCCGCCGTCGGCGAACAGGAGCACCACGTTGCCACGGGGAAGGCGTTGCGCCACCTTACGGGCGGCGTGGAGCACGGCGCCGGAGGAGACGCCGGCGAAGATCCCTTCGCGATGCATCACCTCAGCGGTGGCGCGGAAGGCGTGCCCGCTGCTCACCAATATCTTGCCGTCCAGGAAGTCGATGTCGAGGATGGGCGGGATGAAGCCCTCGGCCAGGCTCCTGAGCCCCTGGAGCTGGTTGCCGGGATGCGGCTCAACGGCGATGACTTGCGTTGCGGAGTTCGCTTCTTTGAGTCGCCGACCGACACCCATGAGGGTGCCGCCGGTGCCCAGACCGGCGACGAAGACGTCTACTCCGGGGAGGTCATCGAGTATCTCGGGCCCGGTCGTATCGTAGTGCGCCTGGGTGTTCAGAGGATCGGCGAACTGATCGAGGAGGAGCTCGCCCTCTCGCTGGGCGAATCCCTGCGCAACATCAATAGCCTTCCGCATCCCCTGCTCGGCCGGCACCCACTCCATCGTGGCGCCGTACGCCGATAGCGTCCGCGGTATCTCATCAGCGATGTTCTCGGGCATGACGACGCGAACCCTGTAGCCTCGGGCGCGGCCGACCAGGGCGAGAGCGATGCCGGTATTGCCGGTGGACGCGACGACGATCGCGCCGCCGGGCCGCAGGCGTCCCGTTCGTTCCGCGGCCAGCAGCATCTGTAGCGCGATGCGATCCTTGACGCTGCCGCTGGGGTTCTGCCCCTCAAGCTTGGCGAAGAGGCGCACGCCCGGCTTGGGGCTGCAGTTGCGCAGCTCTATCAGCGGCGTGCGACCGATAGCATGCAGAATGTCGTCGTTGAGCATGGTCTTCTCCTCGCCAATTCTATCCGTTCATCGCGGGCGATTACCAGTGAACGTTGCGGCGGCGGGCGTAATGTCGGAGACTACCACTCGCAGGCTCGCGGACTCCATTGACAAGAAAGGAACGGACACATGAACCCGGATGGCAAGGTAGCGTTGGTCACGGGAGGCAGCTCCGGCATCGGCAGGGCGACGGCCCTCCTCCTGGCAGAGGCGGGAGCATCGGTCGTCGTCGCCGACATCGACGGTGAAGGGGGAGCTGAGACCGTATCGCTCATCGAGCGGGCGGGCGGCAAGGCCGCGTTCATCGAGACCGACGTGACTAACCGAGAGGACCTGGAGCGTATGGTGGCGTTCGCGGAAGAGACGTTTGGAGGGCTGGACATCCTGCACAACAACGCGGGCGTCACGACCGGTCCGCCCCGCTTCCCCGACACACCGCCAGAAGGCTGGGAGCAGACGTTCGCAATTAACCTGTGGGCGGTCATCGCCGGGACACAGGCCGCGGTACCGTCCATGCGGCGTCGGGGCGGCGGCGTGATCGTCAACACCGCGTCGATGGCAGGGGTCATACAGTACGCGCCGGACCCCATCTACGCCGCGACTAAGCACGGCGTCGTCGGCCTGACGCGCGCTCTGTCGACCCTGAATGTTGAGTCGAACATACGCGTGAACTGCGTCTGCCCGGGCGTGGTGGACACGCCGATGCTTACCAGGGGGATCGAGGAGCTGACGCCGGAGGAGCGCGCTGCGCGCGACGCCATCGTGACTGCGATGCCGCTCATCCCGCCCCGCGAGATCGCGGAGGCGGTGCTGGAGTTCGTGCGCGACGATTCGCTAGCGGGCGAGGCGATGGGGATCATGTACGGGCGGCCGCACAAGCTGATCCCCCCCGCCGTCACCTTCTCCCGCGACCCCGCCCAGCGTATGCCGAGCTAGCGTCGGCGCCGGCCCTGACGAGTAAGTCTTACGAAGGAGCACACGATGGGTAAGCTTGACGGCAAGGTGGTGATCGTAACCGGGGCCAGCCGCGGCATCGGCGCCGAGATCGCGAGGCTGTTCGCGGCGGAGGGCGGCAAGGTGATCTGCGCCGCCCGCACGCTGCGAGAGGGTGACCACCCGCTGGAGGGCTCGCTGGAGCGGACGGTGGCGGACATCCAGGCGGCGGGCGGCGAGGCCATACCCGTGGCCGTGAACATCTCCGAGCCAACGGAGTGCGAGAAGCTGGTCCAGGCGGCGCGCGACACCTACGGCCAGGTGGACGTGCTGGTCAACAACGCCGCCCTCACCTACTTCCTCCCCGTGAAGGACTACCCGCTCAACCGCTGGCTGCGCTCCTGGGCGGTGAACCTGCACGCGCCGTTCATCCTCAGCCAGCTTGTGCTGACGGAGATGATCTCGCGCCGGAGCGGCAATATCGTCAACATCTCCTCCGGCGCCGCCATCGGGCCGGGCCGCGGGCCGTACACAGAGCCCGAGGGCATCGGCAGCACCTGCTACGGGGCGGAGAAGGCGGCGCTGGAGCGGTTCACGCAGGGGCTGGCGATGGAGGTGTACCAGTACGGCGTCTCCGTCACCTGCGTCTCCCCCTCGCTGGTAGTGCCGACGCCGGGGACGGTTCACCACCACCTGGTCACCGGCCTGGACGACCCCAGCGGCGAGCGGCCTGAGCTGATGGCGAAGGCGGTGCTGCTGCTGGCGACGGAGCCACTGGACAAGGTGACCGGCCGCGTGACCTACAGCCAGCTCATCCTCAAGGAGTACGGCCTGATCGAGGAGGCGAAGGGGATCGGCGTGGACCCGGAGCGGCCCGTCGGCAGCGGCTACAGC
>CBDURB010000167.1:0-4347 GCA_965369585.1 uncultured bacterium | reverse complement strand
CATTTGCGGCCGTCGCGCTCGATGAACTCGTCCGCCTCGTCATGGCCCCAGGTGCCGGCCTCATAGTTGGGAAAGCTCGGCGGCTCGGGGTTCGTCCAGCCCTCGGTTATGGGGTTGACGAACGCCCAGGCCGCCTCCACCTCGTCGCGTCGGGTAAACAGCGTAGCGTCTCCCAGCATCGAATCCAGCAGCAGGCGCTCGTAGGCGTCTGTAGCGGCAACCCCGAAGGAGGTACCGTAGCGGAAGTCCATCTCCACTGGCCGGATGCGTAGAGCCGCCCCAGGTCCGGGCACCTTTGAGCCGAAGTTGAGCGAGATGCCCTCGTCCGGCTGGATGGTTATGCTGAGAACGTTGGGCTCAATGCGGCTGCCATCGGTGGTGGGGAAAAGGGCCAGCGGCGGCTGCTTGAAGATGATCGCGATCTCCGTGACTCGCTTGGCCAGGCGCTTGCCGGAGCGAATGTAGAACGGCACCCCGGACCAGCGCCAGTTATCTATGAACAACCTGAGCGCCAGATACGTCTCCGTCGCCGAGTCTGCCGCTACCTTATCCTCTTTGCGGTAGCCGTCCACTCTTTGGCCGGAGATCACGCCCGGCCCGTACTGGCCGCGAACAGTGGACTCCTGTGCATCTTCGGGCGGGATGGGACGGACGGCCCGAAGCACCTTCACCTTCTCGTCGCGGACGGCGTCAGGTTCGAAAGTGGCGGGAGGCTCCATCGCCGCCAGCGAGAGGAGTTGCAGGGCGTGGTTCTGGATGATATCGCGGATGACACCGGCCCTATCGTAGTAGCCGCCGCGTCCCTCAATGCCGATGCTCTCGGCCACTGTGATCTGAACGTGGTCGATGTAGCGACGGTTCCATATCGGCTCGAAGATGCCGTTGGCGAAGCGGAAGACGAGGATGTTCTGGACGGTATCCTTCCCCAGGTAGTGGTCGATGCGGTAGACCTGATCCTCGTTGAACACGCTGAGGAGGGTACGGTTCAGCTCCGCGGCGCTGGTCAGGTCACGCCCGAACGGTTTCTCTACGATGATACGCGTCCAGCCGTCGTCGCTTGCCGTAAGGCCCGCCTCGCCAAGGCGCTCGGCGATCTCGCTGTAGTATCTGGGAGGCGTGGCCAGGTAGTACAGCCTGTTGCGACAGCCGGTCTCGCTCTCGATCTTCTGTAGCATGCTGGCTAACTGGATATAGCCTCCCGGGTCGTTGAATTCGGCCTGGCAGTAGTAGAGATTGGCCGCGAAGGCGTCCCAGGCGGAGGGTTGGAGCGGCTTCGTGCGCGAATGCTGGGCGACCGCGCCCTTCATCTCGGAGCGGAATTCTGAGTGGGTCTTGGGTCGTCGCGCCATGCCCACGACGGAGAAGCCGCCGGGCAGCAACCCTTCCAGCGAGAGGTCGTACAGGGCGGGGACGAGTTTCCGCTGGGTAAGGTCGCCGCTGGCGCCGAAGATGACCAGCGTATTCGGCTCCGGCGTGCGCTGGCTACGCATGCCCACCCTCAGGGGGTTCTCTACTGTTTCCTCGGTCGTCATCTCATCTTCATAGCGAACGGGCCAGCCATGGCCGGTCCATTCACAACGCCATCCATTAGCGGGGCGTGGCCCCCGTGACGGCCGCCTTCAACGCTTTATCGATCCTCTCGAGCCCGGCTTCAACGTCGCTCGAAAGGTGCAGGCGGAGGACGTGACGCCCGCGCCGTCGCAGCGCCTCGAGGTCCCCCAGCGCCTGCGCCCGCTTGAGCACGCCGAACGTATACGTCCGGCCGGGCACTTCCACGTCCTCCTTGTCGTCGGCGGTAAACAGCAGGAACAGTCCGTTGTCGCCACCGCCCTTGTGGAGCTGGCCGGTGGAGTGCAGGTAGCGCGGCCCGTAGCCGAGGGTCGTCGCCGCCCTCACGCCATCGCCCAGGGTTAACCGGATAGACTGGAGGGCAGCCTGTACCGAGGGGGTGCGTTCCAGGTAGGCTCCCAGGGCGACGTAATCGCCCGGCCGTACCCGCTTGAGGAGCGAGCCAAGGGCATCGACCAGGCCGTCGACCGCTTCCTCGCTGAACACTTCGACGCCGTCTTCTCTGACCGCACGCTGCCCTTCCGGCAGAGCCCCTCGCGCGCGGTACTCCTCTAGCAATCGCTCGGTGTTGGCCTTGCTCTCAGCGACGTT
Source organism: uncultured bacterium (assembly GCA_965369585.1). GTDB lineage: Bacteria > Chloroflexota > Dehalococcoidia > SM23-28-2 > RBG-16-64-32 > JADFNQ01. The sequence goes on along the minus strand of CBDURB010000167.1, from coordinate 2,187 downwards.
GGGCTCGTCGAACGGGTTTACGCCGAGGATGGCGCCCGCGGTGGCCGTGGCCATCTCCCAGCGGACGAACTCGCCGCCCAGGGCGTAGGCATCCTGCAGGCGGAGCGTGACGACCGGATGGCCGCCCGCGCTTAGCTTCTCCATAGCGTTATCGAGAGAGGTGTCATCATCCAGACGCACGTGGACGAAAACACGGTCGTCGCCGTAGGAAGCCGGGTCGCCCAGGGGCTCGGCGTCCACGGGAAGGATGCCCTTTCCTTCCTTGCCGGTGCTCTCGGCGATGAGCTGCTCCACCCAGGAGCCGAGGGAGGTGAGGCCGGGAGATAGGGCAAGGGTTAGCTTGTCGCGGCCGGCCAGGGCCAGTTCGCCGAGGATAGCGCCAAGCCAGACGCCTGGATTCTCTTCTGCGGCGACGCAAGAAGCGCTGGCCTCGGCCATGGTCATCGCCTGGCGCAGGAGCATCTCAACGTCGGCGCCGATGAGCGCCGCAGGGACGAGCCCGAAGTAAGAGAGCGCCGAGTAGCGGCCGCCGATGTCGGATGGATTGGTGAAAACGCGGCGGAACCGCTGCTCACGGGCCAGCTCCTGCAGGGACGTTCCTTCATCCGTTATGGCGATGAAGCTCTCGCCGGCGGAATCGCCCTTGGCGACCCGCACGCGGTCAGCGAAGTAGTCGAAGAGGGAAAGCACCTCCACAGTGGTGCCGGACTTGCTGGCGACCACGAAAAGCGTCTTCGTCATGTCCAGGCCGCTCTCCACAGCTCGGATGGAGGCCGCATCGGTGGTGTCGAGAACGGTCAGGTTCGGATAGCCGCTGGTAACGCCCAGGGTCTCGCGCAGAACCTCCGGCGCCAGGCTGGAGCCGCCCATGCCCAGAAGTACAACGTCACGAAAGCCGGCGTCGCGTATCTCGTTCGCGAAGGCGGCGAGGTCCTCGCCGACATCAGTCATCTCCTCAGCGATGGTGAGCCAGCCGAGGCGGTTCTTGATCGCCTCTTGAACGCCGGCGTCGGCGGACCAGAGGGAGGCGTCCTTGCTGTGAAGCCTGGTGGCGAAGCCGTCCTCCTCCAGCCGTTTCAGCCTCTCTTCGACGCGGCGCTGGTGCTCGCCCAGGCTTGCGGTCTGGCGCTCGACAACGGCGGAGAGGATGGCCGTCCGCTGAGCGGAGATGCATGCCATTAACTCGCGGAATGAGTTGGCGAAGAGCTTGACGCCGTCGTCCAGCAGTTGATCAGTCACCTCATCCATGTTGATACCAAACTCGGCCAGCGCTGTCAGAGTGGCCTGGGCTTCCTCCAGACCCTTCTCCAGGGTAGACGCTACGAGCCCGTGGTCACGGAAGGCGTCCATGGTGGCCAGCGGCACGGTATTGACCGTATCGGGTCCAATGAGCAGTTCGATGTACATGACGTCGCTGTAATTGGGGTTCTTGGTGCCGGTGCTGGCCCACAACGGTCTCTGGACGCGGGCGCCCTTTCCCTCGAGAGCCTGAAAGCGCGGGCTTCCGAACAACGACTTGAATCTGGCGTAGGCGAGCTTCGCCTGGGCGATGGCCGTCTTCCCCAGAAGCGACTCCATCTCCGCTTTGGCAGCGGAGTCCTCCGTCTCTCGAATGAGCGTCTCCAGCTTGCGGTCCACCATGGTATCGACACGGCTCAGGAAGAAGCTGGTCACCGAGGCGAGGCGGGAGAGGTCGCCGTTTCCGTCGGCGTATCTCTCCAGCCCGGTGATGTAGGCGTTAGCGGCCTGCTCATACGCCTCGAGAGAGAACAGGAGAGTAACGTTGATGTTGATGCCTTCACTGATGAGCTGCTCAATGGCGGGTATGCCGGCGGGCGTGCCGGGCACTTTGATCATCACGTTGGGCCTATCGACGGCGGCGAACAGGTGGCGCGCCTGCTCGATGGTCGCCTGAGTGTCGTGCGCGAGCTCTGGAGAGACCTCCAGGCTTACGAAGCCATCGGCTCCCTGCAGCGAGTCGTAGACGGGGCGGAAGAGGTCGACCGCCGCCTGAATCGCGAGATTCTGGTCGTCGACACCCGTCACACCGCCGACCAATCGGCCGTTCTGAAAGACCATATCATAACTTCCGCCCATCTCGCAGGAAACCAACTCCACGCCGTCCACCGTCAGACGCTCCACTCCTTCTCCGTATTGATTTGCATACTCGACGTAGCGGTCTACGGC
>CBDURB010000166.1:0-4361 GCA_965369585.1 uncultured bacterium | reverse complement strand
CACATGGCGTCCCTCCAACTATCGCGCTGCCGTGAGCTCACGGACACAAGATTGGGGGCGGCGGTGAGGACGGGCACGGGCTCCGGCTGGCATATCGGCTCCGTCGCCTCTATCAGGCGGTCGAGCCAGTCACTGAGGGCCAGAGAGCGCTCCAGGTAGCGGAACTCCTCCTCCTTGCCAGGCACCACATCAACCACTGGCCACCTCGGCTTCCGGCGGGCATCCTTCCAGGGGCAGCGCCGACGTCTCCTTGTAGGAGGAGACGGCGATGGTGGTCTTGGTGCCGGAGATAGGTCCGCTCTTCCAGATACGCCCGAGGATGTGTTCCAGATCGGCAGGCGCGTGGCAGCGTACCTTGATCAAGAGGCAATCCTCGCCGGCGACGTGATGTACCTCAAGGACGTTGGGGACCTCCATCAATGCGCTGGCCACGTCCTCGGTCTCGTAACGGTCGAAGCGAGCCGATATGAAGGCGAGGACGCCGAGATCGAGCACCTCCGGGTCGAGGATGGCGGTGTAGCCCTTGATGATGCCGCGCTGCTCCAGCTTCTTGATTCGCTCGTGAACGCTGGGCTGGCTGAGGCCAACCTCCTCAGCGATGGAGGAATGAGAGGCGCGGCCGTCACGCTGGAGGGCCTCCAAAATCTTGGCGTCGGTAGAATCAATGTCCATAACAATCTTCCTTGCGGATTAAAGGTAGCAGCGACTTTTGCCTATGATTTTAAGGTATATGCGGTATATTGTCAATACTATAAAGGCTCCGTGCAGTCATAACGTTAAATTATGAACGGTTACTACGAGCCATCAACTCGTTAAGAACCAGCGGGCAGATAGCCCTCCAGCCGCAGCAGCCAGCGCTTCGTCTCCGGGCCGCCACCGTAGCCGCCGAGGGTGTTGTCGGAGGCGATGACGCGGTGACAGGGGATAATCGGCGCCACGGGGTTGATGTGGAGGGCCTGACCGACAGCGCGGGTCGCCCTGGGACGTCCTACCTGGCGGGCCACCCAGGCGTACGGGCGCACCTCGCCGTAGGGGATGCGGGCGGTAGCCTGTAGCACCTGCCGCGTGAACGAGGGGACGAGGGAGAGGTCCAGCGGCTCATCGAACCGCACGCGTCTCCCATCGTGATAGGCGAGCAGCTTGCGGACGGCGCTATTGCCGATGTCGTCTCGGGGCCTCACCTGGGTGACGAACTCACCCAGCTTCTCGCGCAACCGCTCGTAGGCGTCCGCCGCGCTGCCCTCGCTCCGCCGTATCAGAACGATACCGCCATCCGTGTAGGCCAGGGCGCTCCAGCCGAGCGGCGTCTCGAAGGTGCGGGCGCGGAGCTGATGAGTAAGGTGCTCGTTCGCGACGTTGGTCAAGCGTTCCGAGAGAGCGACGGGCATCTCGATACCTCCTAGAAGATTCCGAACCTGGTGTATCGCATCGGCAGCGGCGCGGCAGACGTCGCAGTCCGCCAGGTGATCGGCGAGGGCCGGCGAGGGGCCGGCGGCGCGCGACTCGTCCAGCAGCGACAGGGCTTGGTCGCAGGTCAAGGCGGGCATCAGTCCAGTAGCTCCCGCCAGCCGCTGAGGCCGGCCTCCCGACAGTACCGTTCGATCTCGGCCCGCAGCCGCCGGCGACCCCGGAGAAGGCGTGCCTTGACGGCGGGCAGGGAGAGGCCCAGTATGCCCGCGATCTCGGACGCGGGCAGGTCCAGGGCGTCGCTGAGCAGGACGGGCAGGCGGTGGCTCTCCGGCAGGGCCGCCAGGAACCGGGTCACCTGGTTTCGCAGCCAGCGCCGTCCGGCCTGGACGTCCGGCCGCAGCCCCGGACTGTCCGCGATGGCGCGGGCGTGCGATGGCAGCGGCTCCTCTCGCGGGCGAGTGCGGCGTTGCTTTCGCTTGAGGCAGGTGTTGAGGGTGAGGCGATAGAGCCAGGTGGAGAAGCGGCTTTCGCCGCGGAACCGGGGCAAGGAGCTAAGCATCGCGATCAGCGCCTCCTGGGTGGCGTCCTCCGCCTCCTCGCGGGAGGCGAGGATACCGAGCGCCAGCCGGTAGGTCTGGGCCTGGTAGCGCTGGATGAGGGCGCCCAGCGCCGCATCGTCGCCCTGGCGATAGGCGGCGATGAGAGCGGCGTCGTCGGTGGCTGGATCGCTCAACCATGGCCTCACAGTCTATTAGTACCGCGGCATGGCGAAAAGGATACACCTTACGCGGGAGCCTGAGAGGGATCGCCCAGCCTTCCTTGCGGGCTTTCAGGCTGTAGGATAGAATCGCAATTGACCCCTTATCTAAAGCGAGGTAGCCCCATATGAAAGAATACCCGCCGGAGAAGATTCGTAACGTCACCATCGTCGGCCACGGTAGCACGGGCAAGACCTCGCTGGCCGAGGCGATGCTGTTCGCCAGTGGGGCGACGACGCGGCTGGGACGAGTGGAGGACGGGACGACCGTCTCCGACTGGGACCCGGACGAGCAGAAGCGGGGGTTCAGCGTCAACCTTTCGGTCGTCCCCAGCGAGTGGAACGGGCACAAGCTTAACGTGGTGGACGCCCCCGGCTACGCGGACTTCATGGGCGAGGTGAAGTGCGCCCTGCGCGCCGCCGACCTGGCGCTCATCGTGGTGTGCGGCGCTTCCGGGGTGCAGGTGGGCACCGAGTTCGCGTGGCAGTTCGCCGATGAGCTATCGCTGCCGCGGGCGGTGTTCATCAACCGTATGGACCGGGAGAACGCAGACTTCAACGGCACCCTGGAGCAGTTACGGTCCAGCTGGGGCCAGAAGTGCGTCCCGCTCCAGATACCGATCGGCTCTCAGCATGAGCTGAAGGGAGTCGTGGACCTGCTAACGATGAAGGCGTACGTGGGCGATAAGGGCGAGCAGCAGGAGGTGCCGCCGGAGCTGGCCGATGAGGCGAACGCTCAGCGGGAGAAGCTCATTGAGGCGGCGGCGGAGACGGACGACGCCCTCATCGAGAAATACCTAGGCGGGGAAGATCTGACGCAGGAGGAGCTGACCAACGGAATCAGGGCGGGCATCAGATCGGGGAGCATCGTGCCTGTGCTTACAGGCTCCGCGACCAAGATGTTCGGCATACATGCGCTCCTGGGAGCGATCAGCGAGATGTTCCCTTCGCCGCTGGACCTGCCGGCCAAGACGAACGGGGACGCCATTAAGGCCGATGCTTCGGCCCCGCTGGTAGCGCTGGTGTTCAAGACCGCCGCCGACCCCTATGTGGGCCGTCTCACCTACTTCCGCGTGCTCTCAGGCGCGTTCAAGGCCGATTCACAGGCCTGGAACGCCAATCACCAGGCGGCGGAGCGCATCGGCCCCGTGTACCACATGAGCGGCAAGACCCAGCAACAGGTGTCGCAGGTGACGGTGGGCGACATCGGCGCGGTGGCGAAGCTGACCGAGACCCAGACCGGCGATACGCTGTGCGCGAAGGAGAAGCCGGTCACACTGCCACCGATATCGTTCCCCGAGCCCGCGTTCAGCGCCGCCATCACCCCTAAGACGAAGGCGGACCTGGATAAGATGGGCAGCGCTCTGCAGCGCATCGTGGAGGAGGACCCCAGCCTGCACCTGGAGCGCAGCCCGGATACGGGCGAGACGATCCTCTCCGGGCTGGGCGACTCACACGTAGAGGTGGCGCTGGAGAAGATACGCCACAAGTTCAGCGTGGACTTGGAGATGACGGTGCCGCGGGTGCCCTACCGGGAGACGGTACATGGGACGGCGACGGCGGAGTACACGCACAAGAAACAAACCGGCGGTCACGGCCAGTTTGCGCGGGTGGAGGTATCAGTGGAGCCGCTGCCGCGGGGCACGGGACACGAGTTCCAGAACAAGACCGTGGGCGGAGCGGTGCCGAAGCAGTACGTGAGCTCCGTTGAGAAGGGCGTCCTGGAGGCGATGCAGGAGGGGGTGCTGGCCCGCTACCCGATGATCGACATGAAGGTTATGCTGGTTGATGGCAAGGAGCACCCGGTGGACTCCTCAGACATAGCGTTCAAGATCGCGACCGTGCAGGCGGTGAAGCAGGGCGCTCTGGATGCCCGCCCGGTGCTGCTGGAGCCGATCATGAACATGAAGATCACGGTTCCGGAAGCGAACATGGGCGAGATCATCAGCGATCTCAACGGCAAGCGGGCACGGGTGCAGGGGATGACGCCTACCGGTTCGATGACGATAGTGGAAGCGCAGGCGCCGATGGCTGAGGTTCAACACTACTCAGCCGATATACGATCCATGACGCAGGGCCGCGGCCACTTTACGATGTCGTTCTCGCACTACGATGAGGTGCCGGCGCACACGGCGCAGAAGGTGATTGAGGCGGCCGAGAAGCAGCGGGAGGCGGCGAAGGCGTAGGGAGAGCG
>CBDURB010000165.1:0-4392 GCA_965369585.1 uncultured bacterium | reverse complement strand
GATGGCTGGAGCCGTAGCGCTCCGAGTGGGCGAAGGAGATGAAGTAGACGATGTCAGCGCTATCGCCGAAGAACTCCAGAGGGCAGTCTTCTTCGGCTGTGGTCTCCACGATGAGCGCCGTGGCGGCGGGCTCGCTCATGCTGTGTCCCGGGCTAGGCGGGCAGAAGGTAGATCGCTACGAGCGAGAAGTGGAGGACGCTTCCCGCGATGACCAGCAGGTGGAAGACCTCATGGTAGCCGAATACGCGGGGGAAGGGGTTGGGTCTTCGGAGGGCGTAGATCACTCCGCCCAGGGTGTAGAGCAGGCCGCCCAGCAGAAGCAGCGCCAGCGGGCCGACGGCGAACAAGGATACCAGCTGGGGGGTCGCCACCAGGGCCATCCAGCCGATGGTGAGGTAGAGGGCTACGCTGAGCCACTTTGGGGCGCGCGGCCAGACGATCTTCAGGATGATGCCGGCGCCGGCGATTCCCCAGATGACGGACAGCAAGCTGATCCACCAGGCGGTGGTTAGCACCAGAAGGCAGAGTGGGGTGTAGGTGCCGGCGATGAGGACGAAGATCATGGAGTGGTCCAGCCGGCGGACGATGCCGCGCAGGCGCGGCGTCCAGGTGATCCGGTGATAGGCGGCGCTGACGGTGTAGAGGAGGATCAGGCTGGCCCCGAAGACCGCGCCGCCGACGTAGGCGCGAGCGGAGTTCGCCAGAAGCACGAGCAGGACGGCTCCGGCGATTGCAGCGATGGCCGCGGCGAGGTGAAAGACGCCACGGAGGGCGGGTCGCTGGCTGGGAGCGATAGCCGATCTACTCATGGGGTGTGGCGGCAGCGCGGCGGGGCTTACGTAGCATAGGCTTGCTGCTCGACGATGAGCGGGGGGGTCCCCTAGATGTCCAGGGTGGCCTTATCGTAGTGGCTCTGGATGAATTTCTTCCGGGGGGGCACGTCCTCACCCATCAGCTGGGTGAAGACGCGGTCGGCAGCCATAACGTCTTCCACAGTGACGCGGAGCATGGTGCGGCGGGCAGGGTCCAGGGTGGTTTCCCAGAGCTGGTCGGGGTTCATCTCGCCGAGGCCCTTGTAGCGCTGCAGGTTGTACTTGCCGTCCTTGATCCGGTCGAGGTAGGCGTCCTTCTCCTTATCGCTGAATAACCAGCGGCGCTCCTTGCCGTGCTGGACCCGGTACAGGGGCGGCTGGGCGATGTACAGGTAGCCGGCGTCGATGAGCTGGTGCATGTAGCGGAAGAAGAAGGTGAGCAGCAGGGTGCGGATGTGGGAGCCGTCCACGTCGGCGTCGGTCATGATGATGACGCGGTGATAGCGAAGCTTGGCGGTGTCGAAGTCCTCGCCGAAGCCGGCGCCAAGGCCGGTGATGAGCGCCCTGATCTCAGCGTGAGCGAGCATCTTGTCGGGGCGGGCCTTCTCCACGTTGAGGATCTTGCCGCGCAGGGGGAGGATGGCCTGGGTGCGGCGGTCGCGGCCCTGCTTGGCGGAGCCGCCGGCGGAAGGGCCCTCGACGATGAACAGCTCGCGCAGCGCGGGGTCGCGCTCTGAGCAGTCGGCGAGCTTACCGAGGAGGACGGAGTCGTCCAGGACGCCTTTCTTGATGACGAGGTCGCGGGCCTTGCGGGCGGCCTCACGGGCGCGGGAGGCGGTGAGGCACTTATCGATGATGTGACGGCCGTCCGCGGGGTGCTCTTCCAGGAAGCGGGAGAGCTCCTCGCCCATGGCGGACTCCACCAGCCCCTTGACCTCGGCGTTGCCCAGACGGGTCTTGGTCTGGCCCTCGAACTGGGGTTCAGGGACCTTAACGCTGATCACCGCCACCAAGCCCTCGCGGACGTCCTCGCCGGAGAGGTTGGGGTCGCTATCTTTTAGTATCTTCTGCTTGCGGGCGTAGTCGTTGAGGACGCGGGTGAGGGCGGAGCGGAAGCCGGTGAGGTGGGTGCCGCCGTCGATGGTGTTGATGCAGTTGGCGAAGGCGAAGACGGACTCTGTGAAGCTGTCGTTGTACTGGAGCGCTATCTCGATGATGTTGCCGTCCGCGGCACGATCCATGTAGAACGGTTCGTGAAAGGTCTTGCGATCCCTGTTCATGCGTTTGACGAACGACTTGATGCCGCCCTCGAAGTAGTAGCTGACCTCGAGGCCGCTGCGCTCGTCGGCGAAGTGGAGCCAGACGCCCTTGGTGAGGAAGGCCATCTCGCGGAAGCGCTGGGCGAGCGTCTCGAAGTCGAAGACGATTTCGGGGAAGATGTCGGGATCGGGGATGAAGCCGGTGGTGGTGCCGCTGGTCTTGGCGCCGTTGCCGATGACCTTTAGGGCGCCCTTGGCTTTGCCGCGCGAGTACTCCTGGCGGTAGACCTTACCGCCGCGGCGGACCTCAACCCACAACAGGGAGGAGAGGGCGTTGACGACGGCGGCGCCGACGCCGTGGAGGCCGCCGGACACCTTGTACGCCTGATGATCGAACTTGCCGCCGGCGTGGAGGTAGGTCATGACCGTCTCCAGGGCGGACTTGCCGGTGCGAGCGTGCTTGTCGGTGGGGATACCGCGGCCGTTATCGGTGACGACTACGGAGCCGTCCGGCTTGATGCGGATGTCCACCTCGTTGCAGTGGCCGGCCATCGCTTCGTCGATGCTGTTGTCGACGATCTCGTAAACGAGGTGATGGAGTCCGCGGGAGTCAGTGGAGCCTATGTACATGCCGGGGCGGCGGCGGACGGCCTCCAGCCCCTCCAACACCTGGATGTCGGCGGCAGTGTAGTCCTTTACCTTGGTTTTGGGCATGGGCGGGCTTTGTCTGCGCTTTGTGATAGCATACACATTCTACCATATCTAAACGTATCAGGCACCTATTGGTATACTGAGGCACAATGTAGGCCGTGGAAGAGGTTTCGCGGGGCTCCACCGAGCCCGACTCCCCGGTTCCGGGCGTCAAGCGTCCGGTGTTCATTCTGGGCATCGTCTCGTTCCTCACCGATGTCTCTTCCGAGATGGTCTATCCCCTGGTGCCTCTGTTCCTGACGTCCGTGCTGGGCGCTCCCCTGACCGCCGTGGGGCTAATCGAAGGGCTGGCTGAGGGCGGGGCGTCGCTGTTCAAGACTGTCGGCGGCTGGGCGTCGGACCGGATGCGGATGCGGAGGCCACTGGTGATGGCGGGCTACGCGCTATCGGCGGCGGCGAAGCCGCTGCTGGCGGCGGCCTACGTCTGGCCCGTGGCCCTGCTGGTGCGCTTCGGCGACCGGGCGGGAAAGGGGGTACGCACCGCGCCCCGCGATGCGCTGGTGGCGGAGGTGACGCCGCCGAAGCAGAGAGGGCGCGCCTTCGGGTTCCACCGCGCTGCCGATACGCTGGGGGCGGTGGTGGGGCCAGCGGTCGCCTTGGGCCTCCTGGCACTCTTCTCCGATAACTTCCGGCTCATCTTCATCCTGGCATTCATCCCGGCAGTCGCCGGGGTGGCGCTGGTATCGCTGGTGAGGGAGCGTCCGCCACCGCCAGCGGCCGCCGGGGCGACGACGTCAACATGGCGGGGGCTGGGGGCCGGCTTCTACGTCTTCCTGGGGGTCAGCCTGGTGTTCGCTCTGGGCAACAGCAGCGATGTCTTCCTCCTGCTGCGGGCGAAGGACGTGGGGCTGAGCAACTCGGAGGTGATCCTCAGCTACATGCTGTTCAACCTTGTGTACGCGGTCGTGGCGATGCCGGCGGGCATCGCCTCCGACCGTCTGGGGCGGCGGAACGTAATCGGCGTCGGCTTCGCCGTGTTCGCCGCGGTCTACGTGGGGTTCGGCCTGGCGGGCGGGGAAGCGGTCATCTGGCCGCTGTTCGCGGTGTATGGCTTGCACATGGCGCTGACAGAGGGTGTGGGGCGGGCGTTCGTGGCTGACTTCGTCCCCAGCGAGCGGCGGGCAACCGCTCTGGGTCTGTACCAGGGAGCGATGGGGGCGATGATCCTGCTGTCGAGTGTCATCGCTGGCGCCCTGTGGGATATCGTGGATCCGGCGGCGCCGTTCTTCCTTGGCGCTGCCACCGCACTCCTGGCGCTGGTGGCGCTGGTCATCCTCAGGCCGCAGGTGGCTGTGCCTCAGAGGGGTTAGATCCATCCGGGCGTCCGCCTTCGACGTACAGGAAGCGGAGGACGCTGTGGCCGAGCAGTTGAAGAGAGACAGAACGCCGTTGCCCTGGAACCGGGCCGGCGCAGGCGCCCTTCTATCCCTGACCGTCGTTCTGTTTCTGGCGATCGTCTTCAACGTGGCCATCGGGCGGACGATCCACTGGGATATCGTCGCCCTGCTGGGCGGGGTCGGTTTCGTGGGGCTGACGCTGGCCTTCCGCTACGTTCGCTAGCGCCTCGCTGCCCGAAGGGGGTAAGCTCTCCGTGCGATGGCGAAGAAGCG
>CBDURB010000164.1:0-4397 GCA_965369585.1 uncultured bacterium | reverse complement strand
GGCCGGCTATCGCCTCCTGGACGCGCATGCGGCGGGTGAGCCCATCCTCGGCTTCCCCGGAGGTCCCGGCCATGGCGGCCTCGCTCTCGCGCAACCGCTCACGGAGAGAGTCAGCCTCGTCCTCGGTAGCGGCCAGGGAGTGGCGAATACGCTCGATCTCCTTGGGCAGCGACTCCAGATCGCGCTCATGGCCGAGGATGTAAGGGCGCGTAAGGCGGGGAAAGCCGGTGGTGATGGCGCCGATGGGGTGAAAGACGGTGCCGTCCAGGGTAACAACCGTGCCCAGCCCGCGACGGACGATGCGGGTGGCCACCGCCACATCCTGAACGACGATGGTGCGGCCCAGCAACCCATCGATGAGCTTCTGGTAGAGCGGCTCGCAATGCACGAGCTGGGCGGCCACACCGATGATCCCCTTCTCGCGCATTAGGTTCAGCGGATAGACCTGCTTCACGGCATCGATGGGGAGGACGGTAGTGCGAGGAGCGTCCTGGGCGACTAGCTGCTTGACCGCGTCCAGGGCCTCCGCCTGGTGCTGGACGACGAACGCCTCCACCATATCGCTGAGGGCGGCCTCAATAGCATTCTCCAACCCGCGGGGCACGTCTACGACCTGATAGATGGCGGCCATCGCCCCCTCGATTGTGACCGGAGGGTCCTCTTCTTGCGCGGATCGCAGCTGATGCTGGGCCTCGGTGAGGACGTTAAGACGCGCCTCCAACGCCTCCATCTTGCCGCGGCGGGCATTCTGGTTCGCCTCAAACTTGGCCAGGGAGTCGCGCATCTCGGCGACCTCCGCCTCCAACCGCCGGCGATGCCCGCTCACGCCGCCGAGATCGCCGGCCAGCTTGGCGTCATCAGCGCGGAAGCCACGCAGGATGCGCACCAGCTCCGCCATCTGGCTGATGATGGAGCGGCGGCGGGTGTCCAGACGACCAACCTCCTTCTCCAGCTCACGCCGGCTAAGGGCCATACGCTTCAGGCGCTCGCCTACGTCTCGGGCGGCGGCGCGTAACCGCTCGCCCGTCGCCTCCTCGTTGCCAGCGCGTCCCTGGCCTCCGGCGAGCTCCTCCTCCAGGGCAGCCTGCTCGTTTCGGCGGCGGTCGAGATCAGCCCTGGCGGCGGTCAGCGCCTCCTCCAGCTCAGCGCGACGAGAGTCCAGCCCGGAGACAACTTCGTCGGCCTGGGCACGCTCCTTCTCCAGAGCCGCGGACTCGTCGCGCAGCTCCTGCTGGCGCTGCTCCAGAATGGCGCGGCGCTGAGTGGACACGGCCAGACCCTGCTCCAGCTCGCGTATGCGGTCGACCAGCCGCTGACGGTCGGCCGAGGAGGAGGCAGCGGAGCGGCGACGATCCTCGAGACCTTTGCTAATCTCAGCCAGCTCCCGCTCGCAGCTTTCCATGACAACCTTGGCCTGAGTGAACTCCGCCTGCCCCTGGTCATGAGCGGCGCGGGCGACGGCCAACGCCTCGTGAGAGTGATGCCACCCGTGCTCGTAATGGGCGCGGAGAGCCTGCGACAGCTCACGGGAGATGCGGGCGTAGTCGGCGGCCCGCTTCGCCTGCCGCTCGAGCTGGCCCAGACGAGGGGCGATCTCCTTGACCAGAAGATTGATGCGCTCCACGTTCTCGTGAGTAGCGGCAAGCTTCGCCCGCGCCTCATCGATGCGCAGGCGGTAGCGCTGGATGTCCGCCGCCTCCTCAATGAGATGACGCCGGTCATCGGGGCGTAGGTTAAGGACGGTCTCCACCAGCCCCTGACCGATGATGGCGTATGAGCTCTGGGCCACGCTAGCCTTGGCCAGCAGCTCGTGGATGTCCCGCAGGCGCACCCGCTTGCGGTTGATCCGATACTCGCTCTCGCCGTTACGGTAGCCGCGACGCGTGAGCGCCACCTCGCTGAAGTCGAGAGGCAGCCAGCCGTCGGCGTTGTCCAGCGTGAGAGTGACCTCTACCTTATCTGCGCGCTGGCGCTTGGACGAGCCGGCGAAGATAGCGTCCTCCATCTTGCGCGCACGGAGGAGGCGTCCGGACTGCTCACCCAGCACCCAGCGCAGCGCATCGGCGATGTTGGACTTGCCGGAGCCGTTGGGGCCGACAATGGCCGTGATCCCCTGACCGAACTCGAAGGTGGTACGGGTAGCGAAGCTCTTGAAACCCTGAATGTCCAGCCGCTTCAGGTACATATGATCGTCAACCCGAGGCAGCTAACGCTTCCAGGGCCTGACGTGCGGCTGCCAGCTCCGCCTGCTTCTTGTTGCGCCCCTCACCGTGACCCAGCACGTCGTTTCGGACCAGCACCTCCACGGTGAACGTCTTGGCGTGATCAGGGCCCACGGCGGATATGAGCCGGTACTTGGGAATCTCGTGCCAGCGTGCCTGGACCTCGTGCTGCAACTGCGACTTGCTATCCACGGCCACGGCCCCGGCGGCCACCTTCTCCAGCTCCGGCGCCAGGAGCTCTAGTACCAGCTTGCGCGCCTTGGTGATGCCACCGTCCAGAAAGGCAGCGCCGATAAGCGCTTCCAGCGCGCCCGCCAGGTTCGAAGGACGGCTGCGCCCGCCAGACATCTCCTCGCCACGGCCCAGCACCAGGTAATCGCCCAGGGAGATTCGCTCGGCGGCCTCAGCCAGAGTATCCCAGCGTACGAGGAGAGCGCGTATCTGGCTGAGGTGACCCTCGCTCAGGGCTGGATACTCCCCGTACAGCCGCTCCGAGATAACCAGCCCCAGCACAGCATCGCCCAGGAACTCCATCCGCTCGTTGGACTCTATCTCCAGCTCAGGCACCTCGTTGAGGTAGGAGCGATGCACGAGCGCCTGCTCCAGTAGCGCCGTGCGGCGGAAGCTGATCTCCAGCGCCTTCAGGAGGGAGACAGGGTCTTTCGACTTCGTAATCGTTGCCATCGACAAAGCTAACCTTAGCGCTGAAACCAGCCGCCCAAAGGGCGTGCCTCGCTCGAAAGCTGTATCCGATGACTATACTGGAGTATCATATTGCAGGCCAAAAAGGTTAGCAGAAATAGTGGCTAATTCCTAAACATCTTAGGCGTCCCCAAAACGGCCTGTCAAGACGACGCATTATAATGGGCCCCGGTGCCGAACATGGCTAAGGCTAACCTTATCGATAACCTTAATCGGGCGCTACCCGCCGCCGCCCGCAAAGCTCTCGCCGCTATCGTCCGGGACGCCCAGGGCGATGCGCTGGCGATTTACCTCGTCGGCGGCAGCGTGCGCGACCTCCTCCTAGACCGCCCAACGCTGGACGTGGACCTCACGCTGGAGGGAGACGCTCCCGCCCTGGCCCGTCGGGTCGCGATCCGCCTCGAAGACGTACGCTGCATCGTACACCCCGCCTTCGGCACGGCCACACTGAAAGGCGCCAACTTCCGTCTCGACGTCACCACCGCCCGCGTCGAGACCTACGAGCGACCCGGAGCGCTGCCTTCCGTACACCCCGGCTCCCTCCAAGACGACCTCTTTCGCCGCGACTTCACGGTGAACGCGATGGCGCTGGCGCTGACCGGCGACCAGCGCGGCGCCATCACCGATCCCTTCGACGGGAAGAGCGACCTTGAAGCCGGACTCCTCCGCGTCCTGCACGAGGCCAGCTTCAGGGACGACGCCACCCGCATCCTGCGCGCCGCCCGCTACGGGTCGCGACTGAGCTTCCGGCTGGAGTCGAAGACCATGCGCTGGCTGAGGCGCGATGTCACCTACCTGGAAGCGATCAGCGGCCCCCGAATCCGTGAAGAGCTGGCCCGCATCTTCCACGAGCCGCAGCCGGAGCACATTCTTCTGCGGCTGAGTGAGCTGGGCGCGCTTCAGGCCATACACCCCACGCTATCCTTCGATGGTAGCCAGGCTGAGGCGTTCGGCAGGCTCAGGGAGATCCACCCTACGCCTTCCCGCACCATCTACCTCGCCCTGCTGGCGTGGGAGGCATCGCGGTCAGAGACCACGGCCCTCGCCACCCGGCTGGCGCTGAACAAGCGCGAGACGGAAGCGGTGCGAGCGGTCGCGGAGGTCAGGGCACTGGAACGCGATCTCTCGGCTGAGGTTAGGCCCAGCCGCACAGTGGAGCTGCTCTCGCCCTTCCCATCAGCCGCAGTGTGGGCGCTCGCCGCGGCAGGCCAGGAGAGCGCTCGCGTACAGGCGGCGCGCTACCTCCGCCGCTGGCGTTACGTCAGGCCGTCCCTCGATGGCCACGCCCTTCTGGCCCTGGGCGCGCGGCCGGGGCCGCAGCTCGGCCAAGTGCTGCGCCGCCTCAAAACTGCTAAGCTGGACGGCGAAGTGCGCTCCCGTCGAGACGAAGAGAGACTGGCCCGCGAGCTGCTCCACTCGGGCGCAAGGACGCGCACGTGACGGCCTCCACGGAGGTCACCTGCGCGGTCTGCG
>CBDURB010000163.1:0-4400 GCA_965369585.1 uncultured bacterium | reverse complement strand
AGAGGCCGCTCGCGCCACATGCAATCTCGATAGCCATGGTCTGGAGGGTGAGCGACTTGCCTGCTCCTGGTGGTGCGAAGAATATCGCTCCGCCACCTGTGATGATGACTGGGTCGACGGCGAACGTGAGTGCTGGCGTCTCGGCCGACGTGTCGTAGCGGATCGGGATGAACCGCTCCCGCTCGTAGTTGCGCAGGAGATAGAGGCAGAACAGGTCAAGGTCGTGCGCGAAAGCCTCCGCAGGGTAGGCTGACTTGAGCCCGTTCGGTGAGGCGCGGTTCGCCTTGTTCGCCAGGCGTCCTCGCTCGGCGTCACGACTGACGTTGAACGTATCGAACGCCAAGAGATTCCGGGTGTGCAGCAACTCGTCCTCGTGCGTGAGATAGATAGTGGCGTGGAGCCCGGTGTGCTCCCGCCGCACGTCTTCGGCAACCATGGTGATGCGCTTCCCCTCGACGGGCGCACAGGCCCAACTCAGCCGCCCCTGGTCATCTATCGAGTAGTCCGACAAGGTCGTCCCCCGCATCTTCGCCGTATGGTCGTGGCAGTTGAGCCAACGTGGGCAGGGGCTCACGGGGTCGGTGCATATGGGGGGGGTCGTGGAGCAGCATGGCTTGGAACAGGTCTACCCGCCGCTCAAGGGAGTCGATGGCTTTAGCGGCTAGCATCAGTTTGCCGGTGAGCAGTTCGATGTTCGCTGCGTTCTGTGCAATGAGTTCGTCAGACATAAAGTAAGCCTCCGCCAGACTGACCCCCTGTCCGAGGCCAGCCTGGACAGAGGCTATGCGCGCATCATACCACTAATGCCTCGGCCACGTTCCTGCTGCCATCTCAGCCGCCATGCCCTGGACGTGCGGCACCATCCAGGCAGTGTGCTCGAAGTCGAAGTCGCGGTGCATATCGACCCGTCCCTGGACGCTCAGGTGGCACCCCTGGCAGAGCGCCGCGAGGTTCCAGTCGGCGCAGTTCGACTTGTCCAGGTCGAGGTGGTGGACGGTCAGCATCCGCTGCTTCGGTGGGTCGGTCTGAGGGTGCGTGCAGAGGTCATCGCACGGCGACCGCTCGAATAGATAATGCTTGTCGGCTGGGTCATGCTCGCCCCGGAGGCGATTCCAGCGGTCAACGTACTTGTAGCCTGCCTTCCACGGCGGTTCGTCGGGGTGGTGACAACGCTCACAGCGGTTGCCCGCGGCCTTCTTGATGCGCCTCGCAATCGCGGGCCAGTCCGAGGGGTACTCGCCGAAGTGCCTCATGATGCCCGTGCTCCAATCATCGGTTCAATCTCGGCCAGCAACTCCTCGTTGGTGATGCCGGGGATGACCTCGCGCACTACCCAATCGCAGCAGCGCTGGTAGAAGGCGTCGAACTCATCCTGCGCCATCGTTGCGAAGCTGATAGAGCGTGGGATGTAGGCCGTGACGAAGCCTCCCTCGGTGGGGAAGCGCATCTCCGTCCGGTGGCCGGTGTCTATCTTCATGCGTACGATCAGCGAGTCGACGGTGGGGTAGGTGTCGTGGGGTACGTTGGCCCAGACGAGGTTCATCAGGGCGTAGAAGAGGCGGTGCATCTTGAGGTTGCGTGGCCTGCGGACGTCCACTTCGATGAGCTCGCCAGCGGGCAGGCGCTGGAGCATACGCTCGCCCTCCTCGTCGGTGGCGCGCAGGCATTCGTGCAGGCTGTGGTGCTTGACGAGGATGACCTTCACGAGAGCACTGCCATGAGTTGGCGTCCTACGAACTCGGTGTATGCAGGGGGGACGGCTTGGCTAAGTTCCGAACCAGTCATCCAGTCGATATCCATGTTGGTGCGATGCCGCTGAACGCCACCTTGGTGCCCTGCCTCCCCGCCCCACGCATTCAAGCCGTGGCGTCTCTGGGCCAAGGTAGCCCGTCCGGGCGTGATGACCCAGTGATGCGTTTCGTGTGGTGGAGCCAGCATCAGGAACGAACTGGCGAACCTTCGATGCCGGAACAAGTGGAGCCCAAACATTTGGCCGCATACCACGATGGACTCGCCCATATCCCAACCGGCGTCGAGGACATTCTCAAGCACCCACGGCCGCCCAACGGTTTCCAAGGCAGCTATCGTTGGGGGGATAGAACGCCAATATAGTTTCTCGCGCAGCCAAGGGAGATACCGAAGGCGGCTGTAGAATTGGCACGGGGGGCTCGCGTGGATGGCATCGAACTTATGGCCATGCTCCGCCACGTATCCGAGCGCGTCGGCTTGGACGAAGGAGAACGGGTAGTTCTTCTGTGGAGCGATATCCACCCCCACGACCTCGAAGCCCGCGCGGTGGTAGCCCATGGCCGCCCCGCCTGCCCCGCAGAAGAGGTCGAGAAGCTTCACTCCAGCATCTCCCTAATCCGAGGCATGTCGCTGGGCCGGAAGAGGAAGGCGCCCGCCCCGAGCTCTCCAAGCCACGCGCCCTGCTCGGCGGTTAGCTTGCCCTTCATCGTCTTGAGTTCCATCCACAGGGCCGAGCCGTTGCGAGCCAGGGTTAGGTCGGGATAGCCCGGATCGGAGCGACGACTGTCGTAAGGGTGAAAAATATGCCAGCCCTTGAGCTGAGCGTACTCCGTCACGGCTTGCATGAACTCCCGCTCCGTCCAGGTGTCGTAGACGCTGGTCACGGCACGACTTCGACGTCCACGACTTCAGAGTGCGGCGTGTAGGGGAAGGTCACTGGCACGCGGCTCGCTTGGCTCATGTAGGAGCTACCATTTGGTTCGCGGAAGATGCGCCCCTCGCTGTCGTAAGCGGCCCCGGCTGCGTCCTTGAACACGTGGCTGCATCGACGGTTCTGGAAGTGGCCTTCGCCGACCTCGTTCCATTCGTCGTCGGCGCCCGTGAGTGGCACCAACGGCAGGAAGCGGGAGACCTTGTCGAAGGCGTTGGCGGTGATAGACGCAGACATGCCACTGTGGCCCTGCTTGGCGAACACCTCCATCAGTTCGAGCACGGCCTCCCCAATCATGCCGTCGTAGTCGGACTCCTTGCTCAGGAGCCCAGCGGCTTCTAACTCTGTCCTTGCGTGGTCGACTAGGTTACTCATCAGCGTCTCCTCTCGTGGTAGTGGCGGGCTGCCTCCGCTCCGTTGCTCGGGCAGCCCTGGATGCGGCAGGGGGATACCGCAGGCTATTCGGTGTCTGGGTTGAACTGCTCTGTGCCCTGTATCTTGGCGATGATGTGGTCGAACCAGGCGTTCCATGCGCTGAACCCGGAGTGCTCGACCTCGACGGCTTGACCGCCACCGACAGGCTCAGCGTTCGGGGTGTGGGGAACTATGCCCGCAGCGACAAGTTGCGACGCCTGTATCGACGCCGTCTGCCTCTCGATGCTGTCGCCCCTCGGGTCGAGGGCTATGCGCCTGCGCTCGGCTTGGTCGTCGGTGACATGCGGGTGAGGGGTGTTCTCGACTGGTGCTGCCGCAGGCTGAGCAGCGTCGGCCGGCACGATAGCGACGATGTTGCGGTTGATGTAGGGCTTCTGCGTGTGGGGGTTGATGGCCCCCTCGCTCTCCTCGATCGCCAGTCCGATGGTCGAGCCCTTGGCCTCTGGCTTCTTGAAGCGCTCCACGAGGTCGGCATCCCAGGCCTTGCACTTGGTGGCGTACCTCTGTCCGGGCTCTTGGATGTCGACGTTAGCGTACTCGTTGCCCATGTTGTCGCCGGAGGCGACATAGCCGAAGCTGATGTTGGCGATGACGCCGGTGATGTTCTTCGATACCTTCGTGACCATGATTCCTCCTGTGTTCCAAGCATCGGCGCGCGGGGTCTGCGCCATCTCTGATCTGCTGGCTAACTATGAGGCGCCCGCCTCGATTTGCCCTTTTCACTCCAGTGTTGTCCGCTCGACCCCGCTACGCCGACACTCGCTCCTTCCGCGCCACCGTCACCTTCGGGTCGCTGCGGATGCCGGCGTGGGCAACGTGCGCCTGCGCTTGCTCTCCGTACTTTCGCGCCATCGCGTTCAGCTTTACGCCACTGGCCCAAGCGTCGTTGTGGTGGACGGTGTGGGCCGGGATGACCTGTTCCGGCACCTCCTCGTCGTGCTCCTCTGTGAAGATGGTCTTGAGGTCGTCGGTCGTGAGGATCTCCTTGAGCGGGATGAGGTGGTTCGTCTCCCAGTTCACGATGCGGCCGGGCTCCAACGTCATCTCGAACTCGTCGTCTGGGAGCGTGGTGGCGGCAGCGGCCTCGATGCGCTTCCGAATCTCCTTCTCGATGATGTAGAGGGCGAACTGGTTGGCCTCGATACGCTCCTTGCAATCGACTGCCTGCTGCCCGAGTTCCCTAGCGGTGAGGGCCGTGTCGGCCTGCTCTGCGGCATACACCTCCTCGGCATTGGCGTCGTCATGGGCCTGTTCGGCCAGCCGTGCATAGACCTCATCAGTTGTT
>CBDURB010000162.1:0-4403 GCA_965369585.1 uncultured bacterium | reverse complement strand
TGATGAGGTCGAGGCCGCCAAGCTGGCGCGCCTGGGCGAGTAGCTCGACCAGCCCAGCGGCGGCGAGGACGCCTAACGCGGGCCAGACGATCCACAGAGCGTGGCGCCGACCGGCTTCGCGGATGCGTTGCCGCCACTCGCCGGGGGCTTGAGCGGCCGCTCCGGCGACTACCCACAGGGCGAAGGCCAGGCTGCCGAGCAGGCCGGCAGCGCCTACCAGCAGGCCTGTCTTGCCGATGAAGGCGTCCACCGTCGGCTCGCCGCCGCTGGTGACGCCCGCCACCTCCGGTCTGGCGCCGGACGGCTCGCTGCCGTCGGGGTTGAGAACGGTGAAGGGGAAAGACCCTTTGATGAAGTGCCCGTCCACGGATGAGAGCGTCTCCCAGACCACCACGTAAAAGCCGGGCTGGATGGCCTCCCGGATGCCCACGCTCATCATCGTGCTGTCCTCGTCGGAGAAGGCGACGGTACCGCCGTCTACCTGCTCGCCGGAGCCGTCGAGGACGCTCATGGTGGAGAGGCTGCGGTCCAGCGATTCTGAGAACCAGGCGGAGACCCCTGCGGGCGGGTCGAGCAGCTTGGCGTCCACCACGGGATCAGAACGGACGAGGAGGGCGTGGGCCTGGGCGTGGCCGGGGGAGAGGAAGATGAAGGCAAGGGCTATCGCCGATGCGGCCGCTGTGGTTATCGCTCCAGTTACTAATCTTGTGATCACAAGCTCACTCGCCATGCCTCCATGTCAGCGCCGGATTCGTGCGGTGGCCATTGTCAGGGTGACTTGATGGTGATGGTGCCGGTGTTGAGGTGGAAGTCGCAGCGGAAGATGATGGTTCCGGCCTCGCTAGGGGCGGTCCACACCAGGACTGCGGTGTCACCGGGTTTCATGACCTCGGGGTCCACGACGACGTCGTCGGCGGTGTTGAACTCGCCGTCGGGGCCGACGATGCGGAGGTTGTGGGGGGCGGTGCCGTCATTGGTGAGGTTGAAGGTCACCTCCTGGCCAGCGGCGACGGTGACTTCGTTGGGCTCGAAGATGCTGACTATCGACTGTTCCCCCGGTTCGTCGTTGAGAGAGATGTCGAAGGTGACGGGCCCGCTATCGGGCGATTCACCGCTGTCCTCTTCGCCGCCTCCGCAGGCGACAGCGGCGAGGGCTAAAGTAAGGAGCAGGAAAGGCAGGATGAAGAGGAACCTCAACTTGCCGCTCTCGGTCGGGTTGGGCATGGTATTGCACCTCCTTGGAGGCGGCCATGATGGCCGCTCACGTTATGATTGCATAGGCTACGATGGCCAGGTGGCAAAGAGAGCACTAGAACAGGCCGAAGTCCCACCGGGCCTACTCCTCTGCCGCTAGTAGCTGGTCGATAATCTGCTGAAACACCTCGAACGGCTGCGCCCCGCTCACCAACATACCGTTCACTAGGAAGCCCGGTGTGCCAGAAACTCCGGCGCTCTGGCCGTCCTGGAGGTCCTGCAGCACCTCCCGCTGGTTCTTCCCCGAATCCAGGCAGTTGTTGAACTCCCCAGTGTCCGCACCGACCTGCTCCGCGTAGCGCTTGAGGTCGTCCAACGTCAGCGCCTCCTGGTTGGCGAACAGGAGGTCGTGGTACTCCCAGAACGACCCCTGCTCGTGGGCGCACTGGCCCGCCTCTGCCGCCTTCTGAGCGAACTGGTGGATCTCAGTGATGGGAAAGTCCCGGAGGATGTACCGTACCTTGTCCCCGTAAGCTTCTTTGATGCTTGGCAGTGTCTGCTGGGAGTGCCGCGCACAGAAGGGGCACTGGAAGTCGGTGAACTCCACGATTACAACGGAGGCGTCATCCGGACCCCAGGACGGGTCGTCGTTTGACGCTGAGCTTGTCGCCGCCGCGGGATTCGCCGTCGGCTCGTCATCCCCATCCGCATTCACAACGGCGCCGCTCAGGATGTCCTGAATCTCGCCCGTCCGCTCATCAATGTCGTTCACCCGCTCCTCCAGGGCGACGAGCTTGTCCTCGACTGGGGTAAGATCGAGGTCATCATCCAGCAGCGAGTGGGTCCAGAATCCCGCCACGAACAGCGCAACCCCAAGTACGAGCACTCCAACGGATATCGCCGCCGTCGGGAGGTAGCGCCGTGGCCTTTCCGGCCGGCCCTCCATAGGGGCTTCGGCGTCTGTCTCTGTCTCCGCAGCCTTGACCTCCGCAGGCTCCGCCACCTGCTCCGCCGGGGTTTTGGTTTCTGGTGTCGGCTCGGGCGCCGGGGCCTCCGCAGGCTCCGCCGGGCCACGCTCCTCTTCCGGGCCGCGCGTCCCTTCTGAACCGAGCTCCTTCTCCGAGCCGGTGTCAGGCCGTTTCTCATTCTCCTTCATTGCTGTCTCCTTCGCTTAGGGCCGCCTGGAGGGCCGACTCAATCTCGGCCTGCGAGACCACGGCCTCGAACTTGGCGGCGATGTTGCCGGCCTTGTCCACCAGGAAGACCCAGGGCTCGGTTTGCAGGCCCCACTCCTGCTCCAGGAAGGGAATGACCTCCAGCCCCTCGCCGCTGCGGGCCTTGCCCAAGTCGTAGGGCTCCACGTGGACGAAGTTGGCCTGCTCTTTGTAGTCGGCGTACAGATCGTCGACCACGTCCTTGGTAGGCCCGCAGATCTGGCTGACACAGAAGGCGGGGGTGGCGATGATGATGACCGTGGGCTTGCCGCTGGTGACGGCGTCGGCGATGGTCATGTCGTGCATCTCCGGGATAGGCGTCTCCGATGTATCGATCTCCCTGATGTCGGCCACGCCGCTGAGGATGGTCTGGACGGAGCGGGGCGCCGGCTCGCCCACGGCGATGGACAGACTCTTCTCCAGGACGGTGAACGCCGCTGTTACCGGCTGGAAAGGCTCGCCGTCTCTAACGCCGGACGCTTCAACACCCCAGTTGCCGGGGGAGTCGAACTCCACGTTAGCCACGTAGACGGCGGTCTCTCCGGCGTCAACCGTCTCCACTGTCCCGTCTTCGCGGGTGCGGGTGAAGCTAGTGGCCACCTTGATGAGCGTGGCGTCGGTTTCCGACTTGAGGGTGGACTCGTCGCCGTCCAGCTTGAAGAAGCGGAAGTGAATCTGGGCATCGGTCACCAGTTCGTTATCCTGGGTAATCAGGCCCAACGAAAAGCGGTTGAGGCCCACCGCCAGGTCCGATGACGCCACGACCGCGTTCAGCTGCTCGTCAGCGGCCGGCGTTTCGGCTGGCGGCTTGCCGTCTCCGCCGCCGCAGGCGGCGGCCAGCGAAAGCGCGGCCAGGACCAGCCCCATGGCCAGCGCGCGGCGGCTGCGGAGCTTATCCGCGAGGTACTTGTATAGGTGTTTCGCCATTCTACATCTCCTATTGGCCGGTTGACCTCACCGTGCATATGACGTGTGAGCCCGTCTACCGCTCCCCTGGGGCGAAGCCCATCTCCGCGGCGGCCTGCCGCAGCAGGTCGCGAATACCCTCGGCTTCCTCCGCTACCGTTGCGGCCTCCCCGCCGAAGGCGAACTCCGCCTCTATCTGGGCCACGGCTTTGCAGAGCCTAATCGCCAGGTTATCGTTGCTGTCCCGCAGCGGCCCGTCGACATCGTGCGTAAAGTCGTGCACCACGGAGAAGAAGGCTACTTGGGCGCGGCTTACGTCTCCCGCAGCGGCCAGGCGTATCACCAGGTCCATCCCGCCATCGACGGTGTTGAACTTCTCTTCGTTTATCTGCCCTGATCCGAGGGCCGGCAGGGGCCGGTCGCAGATGTTCGTTCCGGAACTCTCGGTGTCCACGGCATCCTCGACCCTGTCTGAACCGCCGAAAGGCTCCAGGAAGACAAGGGTCAAGATCGCTGCTGTAGCCACCGCCAGCCCAAGGATCGGGTATCGCATCCTAGCTCCGTCTCGCCATGACCCGGCCCAGCCCGCCGCCGGCCAGGAGGCCGGCCACGCCCACCGCTATCGCGATGCCGACAACGGCGAGGGCGCCGGTGCCGCCATCGCCGCTACCGCTTCCGGCCACGCGGAAGGTGGTGCCGGTGATGACGGTCGGGATGAAGGGGGTGTGGTCATCGTAGAAAAGGGCGGCGAAGATGGTGTGGATCCCCGGCTCCAGCCCCTTGAAGGTGTGGGAGTCTTCCGTGGTCATGATATCGCCGCTGAAGGCGTCCTGCCCCATGTCCATCTCTTCACCATCGCCGTCATTCTCGCCCTCGTGAGAGTGTAGGAGCGCGGGAGCTGTGTCCATGTAGAGGTGGTAGTGGGCGAAGGCGGGGTCGCGGCCCTCGCCGGTGGGCAGCTGGATGGCCGCGCCCTCGGTGGTCATGCCGACGGTGACATCGCCGGTGGCCGACTCTTCGGGTACGTCCAGTTCGATAGAGGCGGTCGGCGCAGGGGGGGCGGAGACGGCGGTCGTGGGGCACACCCCG
>CBDURB010000161.1:0-4408 GCA_965369585.1 uncultured bacterium | reverse complement strand
GCAACGAAGTGTTTGGCCTCCGGGAGTCGCCGGTCATCCAATCCTGGCTGCCGCTGTTCCTGTTCGCAATCCTGTTCGGCCTATCGATGGACTACCACGTCTTCCTGCTGAGCCGCATCAAGGAGCGCTACGACGAGACCGGCGACAACACGGCCTCGGTCGCCTACGGGCTGCGCCAGACGGCGGGCATCATCACCGGCGCCGCGCTGATCATGATGGCGGTGTTCGGCGGCATGGCCTCCGGCGATCTGATAGTCTTCCAGCAGGTGGGCTTCGGCCTCGCCGTCGCCATAGTCCTCGACGCCACGATCATCCGCATGGTGCTGGTGCCGGCGAGCATGGAGCTGCTGGGCGACTGGAACTGGTACTTCCCGAGCTGGCTGGAGTGGATACCGGAGATCCACATCGAGGGTGCCGAGGTGCAAACGACCGGCGACGAGGCCGTGCCCGCCGCCGGGGGCGACTAGCCCGCCGCCTTCGCCTCCGTCAGCGCCCCTATCTCCTCGCCCGAGTAGCCGGCCTGCCGGAGGATCTCCTCCGTGTGCTCCCCTCGTTTCGGCGCCGTGCTCCGCACCGACCCCGGCGTGTCCGAGAGCTTCGGCCCTACGCCCACCTGACGCACCGTACCGAACTCCGGGTGCTCCACCTCCGCGATCATCCCCCGCGCCTGCACGTGCGGGTCGGCGAACACCTCGTCCAGGCCGTACACCGGCCCCACGCAGATGTCCCGCTGCCGCAGCTCCTGGAACCACTCATCGCGCGTCTTCTCTCCGAACTTGCTTCTAAGGAAGTCGAACATCTCCGGGAACTTCTCGCGGTTGTTCTGATGAGGTACGAACTCCTCGCAGCCCAGCGCCTCGCACAGCTCCTGCCAGAACCAGGGCTCCAGGCAGCCGATGCTCAGCCACTTGCCGTCCGAGGCCTGGTACACGTTGTTGAACGGCACCGCCCCGTTGAGGAACTCCACCCCCGGCGCCGGCACGTGTCCGGAGCTGAAGTACTGGTTCGCCGCCATCGCCAACAGCGACGTCACGCCGTCGCTCATCGCCATATCGACATACTGGCCGCGGCCCGTCTGCTCCCGCGCGATGATCGCCGTCAGGATTGCGAAGGCGGCGTACAGCCCTCCACCCGCGAAGTCCGCGATGACGTTCAGCGGTATCGCCGGCGGCTGCCCCGGCCAGCCCGTCATCCCCAGCGCGCCGCCGATGCTGATGTAGTTGATATCGTGTCCCACCAGCGAGGAGTACGGCCCCGTCTGCCCGTAGCCGCTCAGGGAGCAGTAGACGATGCGCGGGTTGCGCTTGCTGATCGTCTCGTAGTCCACCGCCAGCCGCTTCACCACCCCCGGCCGGAACCCCTCCAGCACCACGTCCGCGCCCTCCGCCAGGCGGTAGAACACCTCGCGCGCCCGCTCGTCCTTCAGGTTCAGGCCTATCGACCGCTTGTTGCGCCCCAGAGCGTTGAACGCCTGCGCCCGGTCGCTCATGCCGATGTCGAACCGGCGCCCCGCACCCGGCGCCTCCTCCACCACGATCACATCCGCGCCCATATCCCCCAGCAGCATCGTGCAGAACGGCCCCGGCGCCAGCCGCGTCAGGTCCAGCACCCGTATCCCCTCCAGAGCCATCATGGCGTCCCCCTTATGCTCGATAGTCGAAAAACTGCAACACGATGAGGCGGTCCAGCCGTCAGGTATCATCGACGGCGGCCATCGTAGCTGTCAACCGGACGGCATTCTTGTCGACGAACTACCCTTCTGCTACCATACGTCAGGCAAGGGGCTGTAGCTCAGTTGGGAGAGCGCCTCAATGGCATTGAGGAGGTCAGGGGTTCGAGTCCCCTCAGCTCCACCAGATCCTATTTAGGGATAGCCAATGGCGGCGAAAGGGAGTAGTAAGGCCCGTCGCCAGAGAGCCGGCGGACGCTGCGAGCCGGTAAAGGGCCTGAACTCGCCTCCCCTGACTTGTCAGGGGATTCCGGTGAGCCCAACATCATCGGGACCGGAGCCGCGCCGGTGAAGTGTAGCGGAAGCCCTGCCGGCAGGCAGGCCTCAGGCTTCCACCTAGCCGGCGCCGGGTGCGCCCGTTACAGCGCCACTGAGCGCCCCGCTGACGCTTTGCTCATCGGGGAATCAGGGTGGTACCGCGGAGCCCAATTCCTCCGTCCCTGAGACGGAGGAATTTTCAATATTGGAGCCTCCATCCCTGGACGGAGGACCTCCGGATTGGATGAGACAATGGTGAACAGAACGCGCCGGGAGACCGCCTGATGGACACCGTCGATCAGCTCGAGATCCTCGGCCGCCTCCTCATGGCCGCCGGCTTGGGCGGCCTCATCGGCCTGGAGCGCGAGCTGCGTGGCTACCCCGCCGGCATCCGCACCATGGCCCTGATCACCATGGGCTCCATGCTGTTCACCGACGTCTCCCAACTCCTGGGCGGCGACGACCGCATCGCCGCCGGTATCGTCACCGGCATCGGCTTCCTGGGCGCCGGCGTCATCTTCCGCGAGGGCTACACCGTGCGCGGCATCACCACCGCCGCCACCATCTGGGCCGCCGCCGCCATCGGCATGGCCATCGGCCGCGAGCTCTACCTCGTCGCCGGCCTGGGCACCCTCATCATCTTCGCCGTCCTGGAAGCACGCCCCTTCACCCGCCGCGTAGACGAAGCGATTCGCCGCCGCACCCGCGAGCTCAGCGAGGAGCTGGAGGAGCTCATCACCTCCAGCAGCATGGATGACCCCGAACGTGAGAAAGACAAGGATGACTGAGCGCGCCTCGCAGAGCACAGCGGCACCGCGCACTGAAGTGCGCGGCATCACCTCGAGCGATAGCTCGCGCCTATGTCACGTCTGGTTCTCGCCAAAACGCCGCACCCACGCTCTTCAGGGCGATATACAGTCCTGCGTGTTTCAAGCGCTTGACCAGGTCGCAACGGAGCACAACATCCTCCTGATCGAACGCGAAAGCCTACCCGACCACATCCATCTCTTGCTCCGTCTTCCGGAGTCGCTCGCCCTGCCCCAAGCCATGCGATACCTGAAAGGCACTTCAGCTCGTCGTGTGTTCCAGCTGATGCCAGAACTGAAATCAGACCTCAAGAGCAATCACTTTTGGCAACGGGGCTACGGCGCCAAAACCGTGGATCCAGGAGCGATTCCTAGCATTCGCAGGTATATCAGGCAACACCGTTCAGTTATCTTGGAGCCGCGGACTTCAGTCCGCGGGGAAGCTATCCCTACGGCACGAAGACCGCGATGACTGAGCGCTACAACCCCACCGAAATCGAGAAGAAGTGGCAGGCAAAGTGGGAGGCCGACGGCCTTTACCAAACCACAGACGACGACCGCCCGAAGTTCTACTTCCTCACCATGCTCCCCTACACCTCCGGCGATTTCCACGTCGGCCACTGGTACGCCATGGCCCCCGCTGACACCGCCGCCCGATACCGCCGCATGCGCGGCCTCAACGTCTTCTTCCCCATCGGCTTCGACGCCTTCGGCCTCCCCGCCGAAAACGCCGCCATCCGCCAGGGCATCCACCCCCATAAGTGGACCTACGACAACATTGACCGCATGCGTCACCAGATCCGCTCCATAGGCACCATGTTCGACTGGACCAGCGAGACCATCTCCTCCGACCCCGAATACTACCGCTGGAACCAGTGGTTCTTCCTCAAATTCCTCGAAAAAGGTCTCGCTTATCGCGCCCTCGCCCCCGCCAACTGGTGCCCCTCCTGTCAGACCGTCCTCGCCAACGAGCAGGTCCTCCCCAATGGCACCTGCGAGCGCTGCCATACCTCCGTCACACAACGCGACCTGGAGCAATGGTTCTTCCGCATCACCAACTACGCCGACGAACTCCTCGACCTCTCCGGCATCGACTGGCCGGAGAGCATCGCCACCATGCAGCGCAACTGGATCGGCCGCTCCGAGGGCGTGGAGATCACCTTCGGCCTCGACATTCCCAGCGTCGACCAGAAGGAGATCCGCGTCTTCACCACCCGCGCGGACACTATCTTCGGCGTCACCTTCATGGTGCTGGCGCCCGAGCACCCGCTGGTCCCTCTCATCACCACCCCCGATCGCCGCGCCGAGGTGGACGCCTACGTGGATCAGGCCCGCCGCCAGACCGAGATTGAGCGCCTCTCCACGGAGCGCCAGAAGACCGGCGTCTTCACCGGCGCCTACTGCAAGAACCTCCTCTCCAGCCAGGACGTCCCCATCTGGATCGCCGATTACGCCCTCCTCTGGTACGGCACCGGCGCCGTCATGGGCGTCCCCGCTCACGACCAGCGCGACTTCGAGTTCGCCCAGCATTTCCAGATCCCCGTCCGCGTCGTCATCGCCCCGCCGGACTGGGACGACGAGCCCCTGGAGCAGGCGTACGTGGAGCCCGGCGTCA
>CBDURB010000160.1:0-4421 GCA_965369585.1 uncultured bacterium | reverse complement strand
ACGTTGTTCCCCTCGCGGATGACGTCGCCGGCGTGGATGCCGAGGTGGAGCCGCAACCCCACTGGCTCGCTCGCCTGCTGGCACCGCAGCGCGCACTCGATCGCCTGGCGCGCCGAGGTGAACACCGCCAGCACGCCGTCGCCGAGCACCTTGCCCTCGACCGGCGTGCCCCCGCACTCGCGGATGACCGTCCGCAGCGACGCATCCAGCTCGCGCGCCTTGGCCCGGAACGCCGCGTCGCCCATCTCCTCCGTCAGCGCCGTCGACTCCACGATGTCCGCGAACAGGATGACGGCCATGCCTTCAGGCAGCTCCGGCGTGGCTGTGGCCTCCTCACCCTCGCCCAGGAACTCGTCGATGGCGCGGGCTACCGCCTCCATGTCGCCCACCCACGGCGCAGCCGTCGTTCCCTCCAGAACAGTCAGGTGGGCATCCGGTATCCGGGCGGCAAGGGTCCGTGCGTTGCTCACGTCAGGATAAGGGACCTGGCGGCGGTGAAGCACCAGCGTCGATGACCGCACCTGTGGTAGGAGAGGCGCAACGTCAAACTGACCGGCGGCGCTGAGGGCAGCCCGAAACGCCTCCTGCGTCATACACTCCCGGACGAACCCAGCGTAGCGACGCGCTTCCTCGGCCGCGGACCACCCAAAGACCACGTGGGCCATCGTCTCCGTGTAAACGTCCCAGTCCTTGTCCTGTAGCGCATGAAGTGCCTGAAGCTGTGGCGATGACTGGAAGTACTCTGAACCCCGCGCAAAGGAGCACCACAGTACGAGATGCGACACCCGCTCAGGGTGGCGGGACGCGTAGGTGATAGCCACCGGCCCCGCGTGATGGCCTGCGAGTAGGGCGAAGGCGTCCAAGCCGAGGCGGTCTACCACTGCTTCCAGGTCCAGCACGTGGGCCTCAAGCGAATAGTCGCTCACATCACGGTCAGACAGCCCAGACCCTCTGTGGTCGTACCGCAAGAGCTTTCTGCTCTGAGCGAGGCGCTCGTACCAGCTCCGGCACTCGGGCCATTGCCATTCCATCTGGATATGACTGCTACCAAACACTGGCATGTACACCAGCGGCACGCCCTCTCCCAACATCCAGAAGGCGATGCTCACGCCGTCCTTGGTCTGGGCGTACTGGATGCGCGGCTCCATGGCGGCCCCATCCTACATCATCCTAGTGGCGCCTGCATTACCCAACGGTGATAACCTCAACCGTCTGGGGTGCGGTGGCGCGCAACTCACCCGCCCCCGTCTGGCCCTGTCCTACAGCCGATAACTGGGCGCGTTACGCCCCCGCCACTGCGGCCTATGGGACAGTGAACAGCACCTCCGCCTCCACCTGAGCACCGCCGGGGCCGTACTTGCCCTTGATGATGAACGCGTACTCCCCCGCCGCCGGTGAAGGAACGTCAAACCGCACCGATAGGTCGGTGATCGTCGTCCCTTCCTTCCCCTGGATGAGCTCATTGACGCCGCTGATGCCGTCGCTCCGCACCGCAACGGACGTGCCGTCCGGCAGCTTCAGCGCTACATTCTCGCTCTGGAGCACGCCCTGGCCAATCTGAATCCCCGCCACCGGCATCGCCGAAAAGAACACCCTTAGCGCCAGCTTCCCCTCCTCCTCCTCCAGGTGCTTCTCCGGCAGGTCCGCCCGCACCTCCACCCCCGTCAGCGTCACCGTCAGCGCGCCGGCCGTCGCCGATCCGCTCGCGGCGACCTCCTGCGGCTCCAGCGATACCAGCTCGCCCGCCCCCGGCGTTAGCGGCGCCACCGCCTGGTTGTTCGAAGACCGCCCCACGATCAGCACGGCATCATCGAAGCTGAACGCCTCGTCCACCTGGAACGTGATCAGCCCGTTGGAGCTCAGGCCGCCCGGTACCTGGGGGATCTCCTGATCGAGAGTCGGCTCCGTGTAGTTCTGCCCGCCTGACTGCAGCACCAGCGTCGAGTCCGGCGTCGCGTCAGCGTCGCTCAGGTTCTCGAACACCGCATCGATCTCCACACCCAGGCCCCCGGAGTCGTCCGTGGTCAACCTCGCTTCACCCAGCGTCACCTTGAACCCGGCGTGCCAGTACGACTCGTCTACCTGGACTGACTCTGCCTCCGCCGCTGGCGTGGGCGTCGCCTCGCCTTCCAGCTCCTCCGTTTCGACAACCGTGGGCGTCTCGCCGCCTCCGCCGCTATTGCACGCGGCCAGCAGCATAGCCGCCAGGGCCAGCGCTGCCACGCCGAAAACGATGCCGTATCGTCTCACGCCTCGCTCCTCCCGTTCAAGCCGTCGTTAAAGATGTAGCTTACACCGGGGGCGTCCGGGAGTCCAAACGAACTGTTTGACCGGCTGCCTCCTCCCCATTCCACCTCCGCCTCCGTTCGCCCTACGCTGGATGGCGTGACCGTGTCCGTCTCCGCAAGAGCCCGTAGGGGCGCTGCATACTGCGCCCAGCTCTCATCCGTTAATCCGTTTTCCCCATCCGTTGACAGGTCACCCCAAAACAACCAAACAGATTACCCGCCACAGATTCAAAACCGGCCCCAAACGAGCCTTGTTTCGGAAAAACAACCAGACGCCGGATACGGGCGCCCCAAATCAACCAAACAACCGGGGCCCGGCGGAGACCTCGCCGTCTAAGAGCCGGCGCTGCCCGCCATCGGTGCCGCGGGCGAGGCCTTCGTCGCCGTCTCCGCCTCCAGCACCCCCTCCGCCCGCGCAATGACCTCCCTCGTCTTGTCGATCACGTCCGGGTTCACGGACAGGGAGGTAATGCCCCACTCCACCAGCTTGCTGGTCATCTCCGGGTAATCGCTCGGCGCCTGGCCGCAGATGGAGCAGGTGACGCCCCGCCGCCTGGCCGTGCGCACCAACCGCTCCAGGGCGATCATCACCGCCTCGTTCCGCTCATCGAACTCCGTCGCGAACTTAGCGCTGTCGCGGTCGATCCCCAGTATGAGCTGCGTCAGGTCGTTGGAGCCGATGCTGATGCCGTCGATCCCGACATCGATGAACCGGTCGAGGAGAAACACATTGGAGGGTACCTCGGCCATCATCCACAGCTTGAACTGCTCCGACCGGGGCAGCCCTTCGCGCTCCAGGATCGCCTTCACCGCCGCCAGCTCTTCCGGCGTCCGCACGAAGGGGATCATCACCCACAGGTTGGGGTAGTCCCGGCGCACCCGCTTGATCGCCTCGATCTCAAGCTTGAACGTCTCCTCGTCACGGACGTAACGGGAGGCGCCGCGGAACCCGATCATCGGGTTCTCTTCCACGGGCTCGTACTTCTCGCCGCCCTTCAGGTTGCGGTACTCGTTAGTCTTGAAGTCAGACGTGCGGTAGACAACCGGCCTGGGCAGGAACGCCTTGGCGAAGGAGCACAGCCCCTCGGCCAGCTTGTCGATGAACTCCTCCGAGCGGCCCTCATCGATGAACAGGCGGGGATGCTCCTTGATGTGATCGGCGATGATGAACTCCGCACGCAGCAGGCCTACGCCGTCTACGTTCAGCTTGGCTACTCGTTCTGCCAGCTCCGGGTCCGTCAGATTGACGTACACCTTGGTGCGGGTCTTCACGTGGGACGCCACCGTGTGGCGCTTCTTCTCCTCCTCCGCCCAGGCCAAGCGAACTTCCGCCCGGCCCTCGTAGACGCGGCCGCGGGCGCCGTCCACGGTTATCGACTGGCCGTTGGTCAGGACCTGAGTCGCCTGTTCAGTGCCCACGACGCAGGGTATGCCCAGCTCGCGGGAGACTATGGCCGCGTGAGCGGTGCGGCCGCCCTTGTCGGTCACTATCGCCTTCGCTCGCTTCATGGCGGGCACGAAGTCGGGAGTAGTCATCTCGGTGACCAGGATGTCGCCCTCGGTGATCTTGTCGATCTCAGACGGGTTAAGGATGATCTTCACCTTGCCGGCGGCGACGCCGGGGCTTGCCGGCGAGCCCTCCAGAAGGATAGGCGCGGTCTCTGCCGCCAGACCGGTGCCCTCTGATGCCGCTTCTCGCGTAACGGTGACCGGCCGCGACTGCACGAGGTACATCTCCCCCTTCTCCTCCGCCCACTCGATGTCTTGCGGTACCCCGTAGTACTCCTCCACCCGCTTCCCAATCGCCGCCAGCGCTGCGATCTCCTCATCGGAGAGCTTCTGTAGCTGGA
Source organism: uncultured bacterium (assembly GCA_965369585.1). GTDB lineage: Bacteria > Chloroflexota > Dehalococcoidia > SM23-28-2 > RBG-16-64-32 > JADFNQ01. The sequence goes on along the minus strand of CBDURB010000160.1, from coordinate 283 downwards.
CATCGTCCTTGGGCACCTCCACCCAGCGGTTGTTCTCCTCGCCGAAGGTGGTGGAGTCCTCGTTGCGGAGGAACTGCTTCTCCTGCCGGGCTACTGTCTTCTGCAGGATGCTCAGCGATTCCTTGTCCAGAACGTACAAGTCGGGCGTCAATGCGCCCGACACTACTGCCTCGCCGAGGCCGTAGATGGCCTCGATTACTATCTTCGTCTTGTCTCCACTTACCGGCTCTATCGTGAACATCACGCCGGAACGATTGGACTGGACCATCCGTTGCACCGGCAC
>CBDURB010000159.1:0-4462 GCA_965369585.1 uncultured bacterium | reverse complement strand
CGCTGACCTCGCCGTTGGGGATGTAGTGGACGATGCCGTCGAGGTCGCGCAGGACGGTACGGCGTATGCCGACATCTTCGACGAGGCCGGAGATGCCAGCCAGGGTCACGACGTCGCCCTTGGAGTACTGGTTGTCCAGGAGGATGAACAGGCCGCTGATGACGTCTTTGACCAGGCTCTGGGCGCCGAAGCCAACGGCGAGACCCAGAATACCGACACCGGCCAGCAGGGGGCCGATGCTGATGCCTGCCAGGGGCATCAGGGTGAGGAGGGTCACCAGGACGATTATCACGCGTCCGCCGGCGGTGAAGACCGATGAGAGGGTGTCCACCCTCTGCTGGATCTCCTCCTCATCCCGCTCTTTCATCTGCCGCTCCACGGTGAGCCGCAGGGCGTGGGGGATCATGCGGTGGAGAGCGTAATCTATGGCAACGGCGACACCAACGATGGCGGCGATGCGGATGCCGTCGCCGGTCAGCCAGTCGGTGAAGTCGTTGCTGGTGATGAGGTACGGGAGCATTGGGAGTGCCCTCCTTTTAGTTAGCGGGTCGCGTCTAGGCTAGCGGAAGGGGGCAGCGGAGGCAAGGGCAACACGAGAGGCCACCGTCACCGTATGAGCGTCGGACGCGTCCCGCGTTCTAGAGAGACGCGTACACAGCGTCGATCATCGAGGACCAGCGCGGGTCGATGAGGTCGGGGGTGGCGATCATCTTGTTCATCGCGTAGCCGAAGCCCACCTTCGCGTCCGGGTCGGCGAAGCCCAGCGACCCGCCCATCCCAGCATGGCCGAAGGCGCGCGGGTTCGGACCCAGCGGTGCATCGGGCATAGTGAGGATGAAGCCCAGGCCGAAGCGGCTGGGCAGGCCTGCCAGCACCGCATCCGGCCCGTTGGACTGCTCCACAATCGCCCTGTCGATGGCTTCCTGACTGAGGACGCGGACGCCGTCCAACTCGCCGCCGCGGGCCAGCGCCCCGTAGACCCGCGCCAGGGCGCGGGCGTTGCCATGCCCGTTGGCGGATGGGATCTCGGCGGCTCGCCACTCCCGCGTGTTCACTCGACCCAACTCCATCATATCCGGCGAGATGATGAACGCTCTCAGGCCCATCGGCTTGCTGAGTATCTCCATGAGAAGGTTGGGCTCTCCTTGCGCGGGCAGCGGCGCCGGGATCATCGCAGCCGTCCGCGCGTCGTGCTCCTCCGCCAGGCCGATGTGGAAGTCCAGGCCCAGCGGCTCCGCGACCTCCTCTCGGAAGTAGGCGCCGAGGGTCTTGCCGGTGATCCGGCGCACCACTTCGCCGACGAGCCAGCCGTAGGTCAGGGCGTGGTAGCCGTGATTCGTACCCGGCTCCCACCACGGCTCCTGCGCCGCCAGCGCGGCCGTCATCACATCCCACTTGTAGATCGAACCGGCCGCCAAGGGGTCCTTGACCGCCGGTAGCCCGGCGCGATGGCTGAGCAGGTAGCGCACCGGCAGCTTCTCCTTGCCGGCCTGGGCGAACTCCGGCCAGTACTTCGCCACCGGCGCGTCCAGGTCCAGCAGCCCCTGGTCGACGAGACGGTGGGCGCAGATGGCGGTCATCCCCTTCGTCGTCGAGTAGACGTTGACTATCGTATCGCACTCCCAGGGGCGGGTGCGGGCGGCATCGGCGTGGCCCGCCCAGAGGTCGACGACTATCTCGCCGTCCACCATCACGGCCAAGGCGGCACCCACTTCGCCGTGGGTGGGGAAGTTCTCCGCGAACGCGTCCTTGACGGCGTTGAAGCGGCTATCGCAGGCGCCGTGTGTCTCGAGGGCTGTCGTCATGCTGGCATCCTCCCCGGGGTGGCCCGCCAGCGGTAGCATCTTACACCATAAGTGATGGGCTCGGGGTTAACCGGCGTCCATCTTCTCCAGCGGGGCGAAGGAGAGGAGCAGCGCTAAACGACCCCGCGGACTGAAGTCCGCGGCTCCCGCTATAATACGAAGCCGCGCATTTCAATGCGCGGTCCAGCCTGCGACGCGACAGGCTGAAGCCTGTCCCACCGTCCGGGATCAGATTATCCTTCGACCCGCTCCAGCGGGGCGAAGGAGAGGAGCAGCTTCTTGATGCCCGCCTCGCCCTGGAAGGCGACGACGATCTGATAGTCGCTGCTGGAGGGCTGGCAGGAGACGACGATGCCCTGCCCGAACTTGGGGTGGCGAACGTGGTCGCCCGCAGCGAACGTCTCGGCGGGGGCGGCCCCCTCCCCTGAGGGCGCATCGCGATGGGCCCCGACAGGCTGCGCGGCGGCGCCGTAGCGGTGTCGCTGGGGCAGGAGGGTGGGCGTTTCGACGCGCTCAGGTTGGGCGATCAACTCCGACGGGATGTCCGCCAGGAAACGCGAGGGCGAGTTGTGGCCACCGCCGAAACCGGCCCCCGTGCGGCCGAAGGAACGGCGGGAGGCGCGGATGAGATAGAGGTGCTCCTTGGCGCGGGTCATGCCGACGTAGCAGAGGCGACGCTCCTCCTCCAGCTGGGCGGGGTCTCCGCTCTCCAGAGAGCGCATGTGGGGTAGCAGCCCCTCCTCCAGGCCAACCATGAACACGACGGGGAACTCCAGCCCTTTGGCGGCGTGGAGGGTGATGAGGGTGACGGCGTCGGCCTTCTCATCGTACTCGTCCACGTCGGTGATGAGGGCAGCGTCCTCGAGGAAGGAGGGAAGGGCGCCCATGACGGGCCCGTCTGGGTGCTCCGACTTGAGCTCGTCGTACTGGGCGGCGACGGCGCGCAGCTCCTGGACGTTCTCCCAGCGTTCTTCGCCGTCAGGGAGGCTGCCTCGCTCCTCGCCGAGGAGGTACTCGCGGTAGCCGGTACGCTCGATGATCGTGTCCAGCAGCTCGGAGAGCGATTCCTTCTTTGCGACGGCGATGAGCTCGTTGAGGAGACCGAGGAAGCGGAGGAGGGCGCCCACGGTCCGCCTCTGGAATGGGTGGGCTCCAGCAGTCGCTTGCCCTTCGACGGGCTCTCCTGGTTCGACAGGCTCACCATGAGCGCCACTCCGTTCCGGCGAGTCGCGCCTGCCTGCCGGTAGGCAAGGTTCGGCGTCTGCGATGAGCTGGAGAGCGGCGTAGGCGGGAATGGACTGCTCGCCTGACCAGCGGGTGAGCTCAGCCAGGGTGCGGTCGCCGATGCCGCGTGTCGGCACGTTGATGACCCGCATCAGGGCGACGGAGTCGAACGGGTTGTGCACCAGCCGGAAGTAGGCTAAGAGGTCTTTGACTTCGCGACGCTCGTAGAAGCGGGTGCCGCCGACGAGGCGGTGGGGGATGTTGCGACGGACGAACGCCTCCTCCAGGGGGCGCGACTGGGCGTTCGTGCGGTACATGACGGCGAAGCCCCGAAGCGGAAGCTTCTCCGCCTTGGCCAGCCGCTTCACCTCGTCGATGACGAAGGCGGCCTCGCTTTCCTCGTCGTACGCCTCGTAGACGGTAATGGGCCGGCCGGGGCCGTTCTCCGTCCAGAGGTTCTTCTCCTTGCGCTGCTTGTTGACGGCGATGACGCTGTGGGCGGAATCGAGGATGGTCTGGGTGGAGCGGTAGTTCTGGTCAAGGATGACCACGGCGGCGTCCGTGAAGTCGTGCTCGAAGTTGAGGATGTTGCGGATGTCGGCGGCGCGCCAGGTGTAGATCGACTGGTCGGGGTCGCCGACGACGCAGATGTTGCGGTGGCGGCTGGCCCACTGCTTGGCGAGGATGTACTGGGCGATGTTGGTGTCCTGGAACTCGTCGACGTGGATGTGCAGATAGCGCTCGGCGTGCTTCTCCAAGACTTCCTGGCGCTCCTGAAACAGCTCCACCGTCTTGTTGAGGATGTCGTCGAAGTCCAGGGCGGAGTTCTGCTCCAGTATGTCCTGATAGCGGAGGAAGACGCGGGAGGTGACCTCCTGGAAGTAGTCTGCGACGAGGGCGGCGTACTGGCGCGGGCCCTGGAGTTCGCTCTTGGCGCGGGAGATGGCGGAGAGGACGGCGCGGGGGGCGATACGTTTGGGGTCCAGCGCCAGGTCCTGCATCGCCTGCTTGACGGCGGCGATCTGGTCGGCGGCGTCGTAGATGGCGAAGGTGCGGGGTACGCCGATCTGCTCGCCGTCGATGCGGAGGGTGCGGGCGCAGACGGCGTGGAAGGTGCCGAGGGTGATGTCCTGGGCCCGCTCTTGGCCTGCCAGGGCGAAGATGCGGTCACGCAACTCGCGGGCGGCCTTGTTGGTGAAGGTGACGGCGAGGATGCGACGAGGATGGACCTGCGCTTCAGCGATGAGGTAGGCGACGCGGTGGGCGATGACGCGGGTCTTGCCGGAGCCGGGGCCGGCGAGGATGAGGAGGGGGCCGTCCGTATGCTCCACAGCCTCCCGCTGGCGGGGGTTAAGGGGGGACAGGATGGGGCTCCGGGTGGGGGTGGTCATGCCACCCGAATGATACAGGTGTTCGGGTGCGCAGGGCAACGG
>CBDURB010000158.1:0-4489 GCA_965369585.1 uncultured bacterium | reverse complement strand
GGTGGCGCTGGAGCCGCTGGAGGACTCGGAGGACCTCGACCTAGTGCACGGCCTAATGGAACGGCATGCCGAGTACACTGACAGCGCCGTGGCCAAGGGGCTGCTCCGCGATTGGCCCAAGGTCGCCAAACGGTTCGTGAAGATCATACCGCTCGACTACCGTCGCGTTCTGGAGGAACAGCTCCGCGCGAGCCGGGCACGAGGCGCGGGCGCCAGCGATACGATCAGGGCCTCACGTGGGTAAGCCAACCGGGTTCCTGGAGTTTGAGCGCCAGATGCCTGAGCGGCGCCCCGTAGATGAGCGCGTGCGCGATTGGCTTGAGGTATACGACAAGTTTCCAGTTGACGACCTGAAGAAGCAGGCGGGACGGTGCATGGACTGTGGCATCCCCTTCTGTCAGGACGGCTGCCCCCTGGGGAACATCATCCCTGACTGGAACGATCTCGTGTATCGTGGTGAGTGGCGTCACGCTATCGACCGGCTGCACGCCACGAACAACTTCCCGGAATTCACCGGCAGGCTCTGCCCCGCCCCCTGTGAGGCGGCCTGCGTGCTGGCCATCAACGACGACGCAGTCAGCATCAAGCAGGTTGAGCTCTACATTATCGACCACGCCTGGGATGAGGGATGGGTCAAGCCTCAGCCGCCGCAGACCCTCACCGGGAAGACCGTCGCGATCGTCGGCTCCGGCCCGGCGGGCCTCGCCTGCGCTCAGCAGTTGGCCCGCGCCGGACACACCGTCACCGTCTTCGAACGCGCTGACCGCATTGGCGGGCTCCTCCGCTACGGCATCCCGGAGTTCAAGATGGAGAAGAGGTTCCTGGAGCGTCGGCTCGCTCAGATGGAGGCGGAGGGCGTCATCTTCCGCCCTAACGTCAACGTTGGCGTGGAGACCGACTCCCGTCAGCTGCGCGGGCAGTTCGACGCCATCTGCCTCGCCGGCGGCGCCACGCAGTCGCGGGACCTCGACGTGCCCGGCCGCGACCTGAAGGGTGTGCACCTCGCCATGGAGTACCTACCCCTGCAGAACCGGCGCAACGAAGGAGACGAAATCCCGCCCGCTGCTTTCATCACGGCCAAGGACAAGCGCGTAATCATCCTGGGCGGTGGCGATACCGGCGCCGACTGCCTGGGCACCGCGCACCGTCAGGGCGCCAAGGAAGTGCTGCAGTACGAGCTGCTGGCAAAGCCCCCCGCCGAACGTCCTCCGGAGAACCCCTGGCCTACCTGGCCCATCATTTATCGAACTTCACCCGCCCACGAGGAGGGCGGCGCCCGCGGGTACAGTATCCTGACCAAGCGCCTCTCCGGTGAGAACGGTGTCCTCAAGAAGCTCCACGCCGTCAAGGTGGAGTTCGTCCCTGAAGACGGCCGCCAGGCGATGCGGGAAATCCCGGGCAGCGAGTTTGAGGAGGACGTAGACCTCTTGCTCCTCGCCATGGGCTTTCTGGGCCCGGAGAGGGACGGAATGCCGGCCCAGCTCGGAGTGGAGCTCACGGAGCGCGGCAACGTGAAGGCGGACAAGAACAAGATGACCAGCGTTCCCGGCGTCTTCACGGCCGGCGACATGGCACGCGGACAATCGCTAATCGTCTGGGCCATCGCTGAAGGACGCGCCGCCGCCCGCGGCATCGACCTGCACCTTATGGGCGAAACCGCCCTGCCGGCGAGCTGAGTAGCCGCCGGCCGCGTCGCAGATCAAGGTGGGGGAAAACACCACATCCAGTTGCGGCGCTGCCCGATGGCGCCCCCAACCTTCATAGAAGACCATAGGAACGGTTACCTGTGTCCGTGGCCAAGCAGCGGAGGATCGAATATGACAGCGCCCGCACAACAGAGCTGGGCAGACCGCTACCGCGATAAGTGGAAGTGGGACAAGATCACCTGGGGGAGCCACGCCGTGGACTGCTATCCCGGTGGCTGCCCCTACCGCGTCTACGTCCGCGACGGCAAGATTGTGCGGGAGGAGCAGAGCGGCACGCTTCCCGTTATCCAGCAGGGCGTGCCTGATATGAACCCCATGGGCTGCCAGAAGGGCGCCTGCTGGGGGTACCTCCACTACGCCCCTGACCGCGTGACGAAGCCCTTGAAGCGCGCCGGCGAGCGGGGCGAGGGCAAATGGCAGGAGGTTTCCTGGGACGAAGCCCTTACAGACATCGCCAACACCATGCTGGACGCCGTCGAGGACCAGGGGGTGGAATCCATCATCACCCTGATGACGCCGGAGCCCGGCGCCGCCGCGGCCCGCGCCTTCACCGGCCCTCTGGGCTCACCCATCACCGACGGCAACGCCGAGTTCCAGGACTGGAACCCCGGCTTCTACATCACCTGGGGCAAGTTCAACCCCGTCTCCTCCGCGGACGACTGGTTCCTGGCGGAGCTCACTATCATCTGGCACAACAACCCCGTCTACTCCGCAATCCCCTGGTATCACTACGTGACCGAGTCACGCTACAACGGCGGCGAGGTGGTCACGATCGCCCCTGACTACAGCCCCTCCACGATCCACTCCGATTACCATATGCCCGTGCGCATCGGCACCGACTCCGCCCTCGCCCTTGCCATGTGCAAGGTCATCATCGATGAGGGCATCTATAACAAGCGCTTTGTGCAGGAGCAGACCGACCTGCCGCTGCTGATCCGCACGGATACGGGCTGCTTCCTCCGCGGCAACGAGGTGGGAACGGGCGACAGGGAGGACCAGTTCTTCTGGTACGACCTCAAGTCGCACCAGGTGGTCCCGGCGCCCCGTGGCACGCTCGCCCTGGGCGACACGGACCCGGCGCTGGAAGGCACGTTCAAGGCCCGCCTGGCGGACGGCAGCGAGGTGGAGGTGGAGCCGACCTTCCAACGACTTCGGGAGCGCCTCAAGGACTACGAGCCGGATGCTGCCGCCAAGGTCTGCGAGGTGAACGCGGACCTCATCCGCATTATAGCCCGCAAGGTGGCCACAAAGCGGACGAAGATCATGGCCGGGTGGAACACCGGCAAGTCCTACCACGGCGACCTGATGGAGCGCTCCATGGCCCTCCTGCTGGCCCTCACCGGCAACTGGGGCAAGCAGGGTACGGGCACCCAGTCCTGGGCCATCTCCGGTCTCGACGGTACGGTGCTGGCCAGCGCCAAGGGGCGGCCCGGACAGGAGGCCGCCCGCCAGCTCTACCAGCAGTTCATAGGCGCCCGCCGCATGTTCAACGCCGACGACCCCACGATGACAACCGAGATGATCCTCAACCGCGCGGCAGAGATGATGGGCACTCGCCTTGGTGGAACGGGCCCCATGTTCCCGCCGGCCTTCCTCTGGTACCACCAGTACGGCTACAAGGAGCGCTGGAACCGCGAGGACTGGTCTGACCCCAGCATGAAGCGAACCTTCGACGAGTACTTCCAGGAGGCGATGGATAAGGGCTGGTGGGACGGCGCGATGGCCAAGGTGTGGCAGGACATAGAGCCGCGCGTCCTCTTCGAGTCCGGCGGCAACGTGCTCCGCCGGCATCGTGGCGGCCAGAATATGCTCCTGAAGCACCTCTGGCCCAAGCTGAAGCTGATCGTCTCTGTCGACTTTCGCATCAACACCACCGGCCTCTACTCCGACTACATCCTTCCCGCCGCCCAACACTACGAGAAGATGGGCGTGAGCATGCCGGCCTGCCACCACCTGAACACGGTGTTCATGGACAAGGCAGTGGATCCGCCGGACGATGCGAAGTCGGACTGGGATATCGGCGTCATGATCACCGAGAAGCTGGAGGAACGGGCCAAGGCTCGGGGAATGACCGCGCTCAAGAACCGCAGAGGCCTGTCAATCAACCTTGAAGGGGCGACCGACCGGATGACTCTCGGCGGCCAGCTCCGTGACGAGGAGACCCGCTGGGACGAAACCTTCCGCGATGACGCCGTGTACGGCATCGTGCCGGAGGGCACGACCCTGGAAACGATGCGGGAGAAAGGCGTCGTGCGCTGGACCGGCTGGGGGCTGATCGGGCACGGCCTGCTCCAGGCTTCCACCCTCGAGCCGGACAAGACCCACAACCCGTTCCGCTGGCACACGGAGGAGAAGCTGCCCTACCCCACACTCACCCGCCGCTCCCAGTTCTACATCGATCACGAGTGGTTCCTAGAGGCGGGCGAGGAGCTCCCCTGCCACAAGGAGAACCCCAACCACGGCGGCGACCGCCGGTTCCGCCTCACCAGCGGCCATCCCCGCTGGAGCATCCACTCCATGAACATGACCAACAACATCATCCAGAACACCCACCGCGGCGAGCCGTTCATCTTCCTGAACCCTGAGGACGCCGAGAAGATGGGGGTCGAGAACGGCGAGGAGGTACGCGTCGTCAACGACGCCGGCCACCTGAACATCTCGGTGAAGATATCGCCGTCGGTGCGGCCGGGCCAGGTGATCCTGTACAACGGCTTCGAGCCGTACCAGCACCGGGAGTGGTTCAGCCAGTCGGACGTGGAGCCGGGGATGGTGAAGTGGTTGCA
>CBDURB010000157.1:0-4513 GCA_965369585.1 uncultured bacterium | reverse complement strand
CCTGGGCCAGTACACGATGGCGGTTGAGTTCCGCAACGACAACTGGCTATCGGAGCGGAACCGGGAGCGCACCCTCAAGCTCCTGACCGACAAAGCCATCCCCTACGTCTGCGTCGACGAGCCGCAGGGGTTCCGTTCCAGCGTCCCGCCGCTGGTGAGCGTCACTGCCCCCGTGGCCCTGCTGCGTATGCACGGCCGCAACTACGAGACCTGGGAGAAGAAGGGGATCGCCGCCGCCGAGCGGTTCGATTACCTGTACAGCGAGAAGGAGCTGGAGGAGTGGACACCCCGCGTACAGCGGCTGGCGGAAGGCAGCCGTGAGGTTCACGTGCTGATGAACAACTGCCACCACGACTACGCCGTCCGCAACGCCCGCCAGCTGGCGGACCGGCTGGGCCTGCCTGCCGGCAGGCATGGCGCGAGAGAGCCGAAACAGGCGGCGCGAGACACGGACGCGCAACGGCGGCTGCTCTAGCCTCCGACAACGTAGGGGTGAATGGGCGGGAAGATACCGCCTGGGGTGAGGAGGACGCCGCCACCGTGTAAACGCGTGGACTTAAAAGTGAGGCATGGCGGAGGGGGTGGGATTCGAACCCACGGTACCCGTAAAGGTACACACGCTTTCCAGGCGTGCCCAATCGTCCACTCTGGCACCCCTCCGCGGGGAGCGCGAAAGCTCTGTCGGAACACCAGCCAGCGAAGGCTGGCGGAGGGGGTGGGATTCGAACCCACGGTACCGCGAAAGCGGTACAACGGTTTTCGAGACCGCCCCGTTCAACCACTCCGGCACCCCTCCGCGTCAAGTTTAGCAGAGGGGGCAGCGGACTTCACAACCTACTTGGGATTCCTGCCCTAGCCCGGCGTTAGCGCTTAGGTTTGGACACCGTGCGCTCGTAGCGCTGGCGCAGCTCCTTCTCCGCCTCCTGGGCCGCCTGACGCGCCTCTTCCCACGCCTCCTGCACCTGCTCCTGGAGCCCCTTCATGGCGCGGCGCAGCCCGGCCATGCTGTCATGGTTCTCGCCGAATCCTTCGCTGGTCGTCTCTTCGTCGGACGGAGCATCCTCTCGCAGGCGGCCCCTCTCCGGCGCTAACAGCAGCGCCGCCGAGAAGCCGATGCCCAGGCCGAGCAGCAGGCCGATGATGAATCGCATTGATGACCTCCGTTAGTCGCCGGAGCGGCGGGTGAACCGGCTGACCACCACCACAAACCGTCTGGCCCCGGCGAAGATCCCATACGTACGCACCACCGGCGTCACCGCATGGTCGGAGATGAAGGCCACGGTGCCGCGCACGTTCTCCGTCGTATCGCGCACGTTCTCCAACGTGGGCTGAACGTTATCGCCGATGACCCTCTTCACCTTGCGCACGGTGGCGAACGCCATCCCGCCGACAACGATGGTGAACAGTATGCCCACCAGGAACAGGAGAGTCCCGGCCACCATAAAGGCCATGATGAAGACGTCACGCCAGTCCTGGGGGGTATTTACCCAGCCGAGTTCCATGAGGCGCTACCTCCTGTGGGAGCATTGGGCGGCCCCGCCTATAGCGAGGACGCGGCTCATTATAGCATGCGAAGGCTATCCGGCCACCTTGCGGACTATCGTACCGCCGCCGATCACCTTCTCCCCATCGTAGAAGACCACAGCCTGGCCCGGCGTCACCGCGCGCTGCGGCCTCTCGAAGCGAACCGCGGCCTCGCCGCCCCGCACCCTGACCGTCGCCGGCGCGGGCTCGCTCCGATGGCGAATGCGCACCTGCGCCTGGAACGGCTGCTCTGGCGTCTCGCCGCACACGAACGAGAGCTCATCGGCGATGAGACCGTGCGCCAGCAGCTCCTCCACCGGCCCCACCGTCACCTCGTTCGCCTCAGCATCAACGCCCAGGACGAACAGCGGCTCCCCCCGGCTGGTCGGGGGCAACCCCCGTCGCTGGCCCACCGTGTAGTTGATGACCCCGGCGTGCTCGCCCACCCTGTTCCCCGCCCTGTCCACGATCTCCCCCCGCCGGCTCGCCACCCGCTCCGCGACAAACGACCGATAGTCCCCGGAGGGGATAAAGCAGATATCGGCGGAGTCCGGCTTATCGGCGTTGGGCAACCGGTAGCGGCGCGCGATGGCGCGGATCTCATCCTTCGGGTACTCGCCCACCGGGAACAGAGTTCGGGACAGCTCCGTCTGGCCGAGGGTATAGAGGACGTAGGACTGGTCCTTCTCCGGGTCGGCGGCCCGCCACATCTCGTAACCGTTACCGTTCCGCCGCAGGCGCGCGTAGTGGCCGGTCGCCAGATATTCGGCGCCCAGGGCCAGGGCGTGCTTCAGCAGCGGCCGAAACTTCACGTGGTCGTTGCAGGACAGGCAGGGGTTGGGCGTGCGTCCTCGCGCGTACTCCTGCACGAACTGGTCCACCACGCTGCTGGCGAACTCGCGCTCGAAGTTGAGGACGTAGTGGCGGATACCCAGCTGGTCGCAGGCGGCGCGGGCGTCCTCCGTGTCCTCCACGGAGCAGCAGCGGCGGTGATGGCGAGGAGCCTCGGGGTCCTCCTGCGTCCACAGACGCATCGTGACGCCCACTACCTCGTACCCCTGATCCTGAAGCAGAGCGGCGGCCACAGATGAGTCGACGCCCCCGGACATGGCCACAACCACACTAGAATTAGACATACCGCTTACATGCTCCGCAACGTAGCAACCGACCCCATCTCTTCCAGGTCCATTTCGATGGGCTTGAGGAACGCACCGCGAATCTCAACGAAATCATCGTGCACTACAACCTTGATGTCAAAGAGGCCGAACATATTGAGCATGGCCTTGCCAGTGGCAATCTGGCTAAACTCAGTACCCGTGAGCATGGAGTTCCGTGGCAGCTGGGTATTGGGAACCCCGAGGGCATCGTCAGAAAGACAGAGAGGGCGCTGCTCCCGAGCGGTTACGGCGGCTTAGTCCTGAGCGGACACGGCCTTCTCATCCACCTCCAGCGTGTGCAGGGCCTTGCCCGGCTCCAGGAAGTGGTCCGCGCAGCCGATGCACTCCCGAAGATGGGTGATGGCGGCCTCGGCCAGGGGACGGTCTCCCTCCAGATGACGGATGATGGCGTTGCGGGTTCGCAGGCAGGAGTAGCGCTGCACGAAAGCGGCGGGGTCCGCCTTCTCCCTGACGCGCTCCCACAGGGAGATGCTGGGCTCCCGGCAGAGCTCGCAGCCCATGAGGTGGCCCTCGATGCGCAGCTCGGCGCCTTCATCCTGAGCGAGGACACCCACGCGCACCGCGTCGGCTATGTGCGTCTTGGCGCGCGTGCGCTCCCTATCGGCTTGGGACCTCCCGATGTCGAACGGCCAGAACAAGTAGTGCGGCACGGTCATCGCCCCCTTTCGGCCCGCTCAATTGATACGGATCCAGGGCTTTATCCTCTCTAGTAGCTGCTGAACCTCCTCCTGAGGGGTCCCGCTGAGGAACTCCCGCCGGCGCTCCGCGGAAGGAGCTACATCTACAGTCGCCACCGTAGTGGGGGAACCAGCGAGACCGAGCGAACCCTCATCCAGGCTTAGGTCGGCCACGGCCCACACCGTCACGGCGGCCTGATCCATCGCCCAGTCCCAACGGTCGAAATCCAGGAAACGCGGCTCGTTGGCGCCCACCTTCATGGAAACCACACAGGGGAGAGGCGCCTCCAGCACCTCGAAACCACCCCGCAGCTCGCGGCGACCGCGTAGCCGCCGCTTCCTCGTCAGCGCCTGAAGCTGGGTGGCGTAGGTGATCTGAGGCACCCCCAGCCACTCGGCGATGCCGGGCGGCACCTGGCCGGTGGCGCCGTCAGAGGACTCCTCGCCGCAAAGGACGAGGTCGAACTCACCTATCGCCTTGATCCCGGCCGCCAGGGTGTAGGACGTGGCCAGTGTATCGGCGCCGCCGAAGGCGCGGTCACTCATAAGGTAGGCGGCGTCGGCGCCCATGGCCAGCCCGATCCGCAGGTAATGCTCGAAGAAAGGCGGCCCCATGGAGAGCAGCGAGACGCGGCCGCCGTGGGCCTGCTTGATCTTCAAGGCGGCTTCCAGGGCGTTCAGGTCGGGTCCGTTGATCTCGGAACGCGCCTTGCTCCTGTCCAGGGTTCGTGTTTCCGGGTTGATGGTCACCTCTTCCGATTTGGGGACTACCTTAAGACAGACGATGGTATGCAGGCCTCTCATGCTAGCTGCCTCCATTCCCTCGCTGGTGATGGAGCGCTTCGATCAAGGACGGCAGCACCTGGAAGAGGTCGTCCACGATGCAGTAGTCGGCAGCCTCGAAGATGGGCGCCTCCGGGTCCGAGTTGATGGCGACGACGGTCTCCGCGTCCTGGATGCCGACGGTGAACTGCATGGCGCCGCTGACGCCGCAGACGATGGCCAGCTTGGGCCGCGTAACGTATCCCGTCTGTCCGATCTGCGCCTCTCGGGCTACCCACACCTCGTCCACGGCCCCCCGGGTTGCGCCTACATCGGCGTTGAGGAGGTCGGCCAGCTCGCGCAGCATAACGA
>CBDURB010000156.1:0-4515 GCA_965369585.1 uncultured bacterium | reverse complement strand
GCGTACACGAGCGCGCAAAGCGCCGCCGACTTGAACGATCTGCGCCTGGCGCTGGGTTATGAGGAATGGAACCTGTACGGCATCTCCTACGGCACGAAGCTGGCCCTCACTACAATGCGCGATTTTCCTGATGGCATACGTAGCGTCGTCCTGGATTCAACCTATCCTTTACAAGTTAACCTCTACGCTGAAGTGCCCGCCAATGCCACCCGGGCCTTCAACGTCTTTTTCGACTCCTGCGCCGCCGATGCTGCGTGTAGTAGTGTCTACCCTGATCTGGAGACCGTGTTCTTCGACCTGGTTCAGGAGCTGAACGATACTCCCGTCAACGTCCCAATAGCCGTCGTCAACCGGTTCACTCTCGAACGCATAGACAGTGCGCTAATCGATGGCAATAGGATGGTCGAGATGCTATTCCAATCGCTCTACATCTCTGAGATCATCCCCCTCTTGCCCGCGATGATCTTTGGCGTCAGCGATGGCGACCTGGAGCTCCTGGGATTTGTCGCCGAAAGTTACATATCGGGCATTGAGTTTGGCAGCGAAGGCATGTACTTCTCCGTGCAGTGCAGCGAAGAAGTGCCGTTCAGGTCGCCGGAAGAAGGGGCTGCCGCCGGCGAGGTCTACCCACAGGTGCAGGATTGGGTTGATAGCGATCCGTTCTCCACCATCTGCCTGTCCTGGGGTGCGGGCAAAGCTGATCCTATCGAGAACGAGCCGGTCATTAGTGACATTCGGACCCTGATCTTGGCGGGTGAATTCGACCCTATCACGCCACCGGCCTGGGGTGAGCTCGTCGCCGAAAGTTTGAGCAACAGCTTCTACTTCGAATTTCCGGACGTCGGGCATGGCGTGAGCCGTTCGGGGCTATGTGCGCTCGGCATAACCTTGGGTTTCTTTGACGACCCGACAATCGAGCCCGACGGCTCTTGCAGGTAAGGAGGCCCAAAGCCGCGTCTACCCTGGCGCTGAACTTGCCGATGCCCCGTACTGGGCCTAACATGAAACGGGCCGGGGTGTAGCTCAGTCAGGCTAGAGCGCCTGGTTTGGGGCCAGGAGGCCGGCGGTTCGAATCCGCCCACCCCGACCAGCCACCCATCTCATCCTTCGTAAGCGCCCGTACCCCCGGGAGGAGCAACATGCCCTGGATCAAGACCGTCCCCTACGAGGACGCCACCGGCCTCCTCAAGGATGAGTACGACGCCGCCCTCAAGCGCGCCGGGCGCATCTTCAACATCGTTAGCCTTCAGAGCCTGCGGCCCCGCGCCATGCGCGCCTCCATCCGCCTGTACGCGGAGTTGATGCACGCCCCCTCCGGTCTCACTCGCACCCAGCGCGAGGCGATTGCTGTCGTCGCCTCCAAGGCCCAGGGGTGCCACTACTGAACGGAAGCTCACGCAGAGGATCTGCGTGCCGCAGCCGACGACTCCGGCCTCGCCCGCGCCGTCAAGCAGGACTATCGCTCCGCGCCCCTCGACGATGCCACCCGCGCCCTGCTTGACTTCGCTCATACCGTGACCACGCGCGTGCACGAGGTATCGCCTCGGGTGCTGGATGGCCTGCGCCGCCACGGCTTCAGCGACGAGGATATACTGGACGCGGTGCATATCATCGGCTTCTTCAACTACTACACCCGCCTGGCGGACGCCTTGGGCATTGACTCGGAACCGGATATGCCTCCGCCGTGACCGTCAGCAAGGTCATCGCCGACCCCAGGCGAGTGCGCCGGCTCGTCGCCTTCGTGAAGCCGCGGCGCAGCGACCACGTCCTCGATGTCGGCACCGGCATGCTCGCCTCCGCCTTCGCCTCGCGCGTGGAGAGCGTCGTCGCCCTGAGCTGGGAGACCCCTCGCCGCCGGTCCGATAACGTGACGCTGGTGCCTGCCGACCCTCACGAGCTCTCGTTCCCCGAGGATAACTTCGACATCGTGGTCTGCGGGCCCTCCTTCCACCACCTCACGGCGCCGCGCATCGTCGTCAAGCGGATGGCGCTCGTCACCCGCCCCGGCGGCCGTGTCGTCGTCGAGGACATCATCGCCGCGGAGCAGTCCGTGCGCGCCCGCTACCAGAACCGGCTGGAGCGCCTGCGCGACCGCTCTCATCCCGGCTACCTGAGCCTCAGCCAGATGATCGCCTACTTCGAGGAGGCCGGCCTCAAGGTCCGTAGCATTCAGGTGCACGACCTGCTTCGCGAGTTCAACGAATGGCTCCTCGGCGGGCGCTCCTCCCCGGCGCGCATCGAGCATATACGCCGCCTCATGGTGGGCGCTGTCGAGGCCGACCTCAGTAGCCTCCAAATTCGGCCCGTGGACGACACGATCCTCTTCACCCAGCAGATCGCCTCCATCGTCGCCGAGAAGCCGGCCTAGGCCGCTGCGGAACCTTTCCGCCTGCGCCTCCGTCTAAACGGATGACAAGGCGGTTGCAAATTCAGGAGGTATGTTCATGCGTCAACGGTGGCTAATCGTATCCCTGGCGGCCATCGTCTCCCTGGCGTTGCTCGCGGCGGCCTGCGGCGGCGACTCCACGCCCGCCGCTCCAAACAGCGATGACTCCGGCTCCGAAACCTCGGACCAGCCGTCCGGCGACGGCCTGACTTCGTCCGGCTTCGTGGCGCCCAACGTCTTCATGACCTTCGACGGCCAGCGCTACCAGCTGCGTGACGTCCTCCAGGCCAACCTCATCTCCGATGACTTCACCGAAGTTGGCGCAGCGTCAGAGGCGGACATCGACTTCGACGGTGAGCTCACGGTCTTCCGCCGCCAGGGCGACGACTCCGCCGTCTATACCTACTCGCCGGCGGTGGATGAGGGTGGCGAAGAGGGTGGTGTCCCCGCTTTGTGGGAGAAGTGGGAGCCGGGCGACTGACTCCAGTATCCGCATAGCACTACTGCTCCGCGCCCCCGTCACACTAACATCGCCCAGATGCCGCCCTGCGGTGCTATCATAGGTGTGTAGCCTGCCTGCCGGCAGGCAGGCGCGCACTCGCATTCGCGAAGCGGAGGTGGGGCATGGCGAATACATACGAGAACTACATCGGCGGCCGCTGGTCTACTCCCCGAAGCGATAAGTGGTTCCAGCGCGAGAACCCCGCCAACGGCGACACCATCGGCGCCTTCCCCGACTCCGGCCCGGACGACGTAGCTGATGCTGTCGCCGCCGCGGCCCAGGCCTACCCCCGCTGGCGCGCCACCCCCGCGCCCCAGCGCGCCGAGATCCTCTTCCGCGCCGCCGAGATGATGCTCGCCCGCAAGGAGGAGCTCTCCCGCGAAGTCACCGTCGAGATGGGCAAGGTGCTGAAGGAGGCGCGGGGCGACGTCCAGGAAGCGATCGACATGACCTACTACGCCGCTGGTGAGGGGAGGCGGATGTTCGGCCAGGTCGTCCCCTCAGAGCTGCCGGACAAGTTCACCATGGCAGTGCGACAGCCGCACGGCATAGTGGGCGCCATCACCCCCTGGAACTTCCCCCTGGCCATCCCCTGCTGGAAGCTGATGCCGGCGCTGATCGCGGGCAACACCGTCGTCTTTAAGCCCTCGCCCTACTCTCCCCTCAGCGCGGCTAACCTGCTGCGCATCCTGGAGGAGGCCGGTCTGCCGCCCGGTGTCGTCAACCTCCTCTTCGGTGAGGACGATACCGGCGCCGCTCTGGTGCGCGACCCGCGGGTGGCGATGGTCTCCTTCACCGGCTCCATCGAGGTGGGCCGCGAGATCGCCGCCTACTGCGGCGCTAACGGCAAACGCGTGCACCTGGAGATGGGCGGCAAGAACGCCATCATCGTCCTCGGCGACGCCGACATCGATCTGGCGATCGAGGGCGCCGTGTGGAGCGCCTTCGGCACCAGCGGCCAGCGCTGCACCGCTGCCAGCCGCATGATCGTCCAGGAGGGCGTGTTGGACGCCTTCACCGAGAAGCTCATCGCCAGCGCCGAAACCTTGCGCCTCGGCGATGGCCTGGACGAGGCAACGGACGTCGGCCCGCTGGTGAACCGGCCCCAGTTGGAGAAGGTGCAGAGCTACATGGAGATCGGCCGCAAAGAGGGCGCCGCCATCGCCGTGGGTGGTGCGCGCGCCGCCGGCGATGGTCTGGACAAGGGCTACTTCTTCCAGCCGACAGTGTTCACGGGCGTACGGCCCCAGATGCGCATCGCCCAGGAGGAGATCTTCGGGCCCGTGACCGATGTTATCCCTGTCTCCGACCTCGAAGAGGCGGTGTCCGTCAACAACGACGTTCCGTACGGGTTGGTCTCCTCCATCTACACCCGCGACGTCAGCGTGGCGTTCAAGGCGATGGAACAGATAACCACCGGCATCGTCTATATAAATGCCGGCACCATTGGGGCCGAGATTCACCTGCCCTTCGGCGGTACCCGCGGCACCGGCAACGGCCATCGTGAGGCCGGCACGGCGGCCCTCGACTCCTACAGCGAGTGGAAGTCGGTGTACATCGACTACTCCGGCCGGCTACAGAAGGCGCAGATAGACAGGTAACACAGCATGGCGACAAGACAGAGCGG
>CBDURB010000155.1:0-4516 GCA_965369585.1 uncultured bacterium | reverse complement strand
CTACACCCACACCTACGCCTACGCCGACGCTTACGCCGACGCCGACGCCCACACCGACACCCACACCCACATCCACACCCACACCCACGCCTACACCCACACCTACGCCGACGCTTACGCCTACGCCGACGCTTACGCCTACGCCGACGCCGACGCCCACACCGACACCGACTCCCACTCCAGGGCCCGGCCTTGTTACCGTGCTCGATTTTGACAACGACGGAGAAGGGGACGTATTCCAGAATGCGGGCGGCGATATCCTGGTGGACGTTGGCAGCCTCCAGGTCATCGCTACGAACGTCGACATCAAGATGGCGTTCATTATCCCGAGGAGGGGTTCCCACCCCGTAGGTGCCTTTCTCCTGTGGGACGCCAGCGGCAACGGTCGACCTAATGGCGGCGCCATACTCATCGACCGCAACCGCGACGGCGACTTCGGAGAGCCTCGGGAGATCCGAGTATTCGGCAGAGACTAACCTTGGCCTACGCTGTTACACCGCAGCGGTGGAGCCTAGAGCAAGACTGTAGGAAGGGGTGATCGCGGGAAGAAGTAAAAGAGCGGCGATGAGCATCATGGAATGACCCGATTTCCAGCCAGAAAGGGAGGATTCAATCATGCGTAAGAAGATTTTCGCCTTCATCTTCGCGGCAGCTTTGCTCGTTGCGATAGCAGTGCCCGCGCTAGGGACCGCCGGCGGTGCGGAGGCGCATGGCCGTTGCGCGTTGCCGGCCCACCAAGGCGCAGGGCAAGTAATCGCCAATGGCCAAAACCCGCACGACGATCCGCCTCCGCCAGCGACTCACGGGCTCGAAACTGCGAGGGCCCACTCGGACGCAATTAGCGGCTGTCCATAGAACTCCGTCACTCCGCTTCGCGACCGGACGCAACCCTCCGCGGGCATGATGCTTGTGCCTGCGGAGGGTTCCCCTTCAGTCTTCGAAGCGCGAGGGAATAACAAGTGGCTACGAAGTCGCGAAAGGTGCTGGCATCGTTGGCGGTTTCCTTCTCCTGGTTCAGAGATGCGATGCAGCGGCGTGCCGGTGCCTGACTGGACTTAAAGAAACGTCAGCATGAGCAGGAGGTGTTCAATATGAAAGCACCGGCCCGTATGGGTGCTCTTATCCCTGTTTTCGCCGCAGCGCTGGCGATCATTGTCGCCGGTGGTGGCGCCGTCGCAAGAGTCGACCTATCGGCGGAAGCTGCTACCACCGTCACAGTGGACGTAGGTAGCGACTGGTACTGCGACCCTACTTTCGAAAACCCTGATCACAACGCCTACTGTACAACGAATATTAACGTAGGGGACACTGTTACCTGGCAGAGGGTTAAGGGAAGGCACGACGTGGTCGAGTGCGGGGCTAACTGGAGCAAGTGGAACAACCAGAATGAGATCTGTGACGGCGCTGACTTCGACTCTGGAACCCTCAGCAGCTCCATGACGACATGGTCTCGTACCTTCGACGTGCCGGGGGAGTACTGGTACGTATGTACGCGGCACTTCCCGGATCAGAAAGGGAAGATTGTTGTGCAAGGGGCGGCCGCGCCCACGCCAACGCCTACACCGACAGAAGCGCCGACGAACACGGATACAGCAGCGCCTGCACCGGCTGCTGTCTTGGACATTGCGGGCACACCCACGCCGACGAGCGCGCCCGCAGCGATCCCGGCTGGAGGCGGGGCTCCAAGCAGTGACGGAGGCCGCGCAATAGGGGTCAGCGTGCTCCTGGCGCTCGGCAGTGTGGCTGCCCTGACGGGGGCTGCTGTCATGTTCCTGAGCTTCCGCAGACGCGAGATCTAGGCTGAAGCCTGACTAGATTCCGCTTGACCGGTGATGGGTCGGTCGCCCGGCCAGACGTACGTATTTCGCGCAGGGTCACCGCCGTCGCGTAGGCATTTATGCCTAGGCGGATAACACTTGAGCCCCGCACAAGTCTGCCTCATCGTCCGATGTCACGACCAGCCCACGGGGCGAAGCTATAGCTGAGGCCAAGCATAACCAGGGTTGAGAGCGTGGAGATGAAGGAAGACCAGGGTAGCGAACGAGGCTTGAGGCCGCAGGGTGTGGGCGGACGAAAGGTGAACCGCCGCGGTGTCCTGCGGCTGCTGGGGCTTGGCGCTCTAAGCGTCGCTCCCCTGCCTCTCCTGCCCTCGCTGCTCCGGACAGCTGCGGGCGGGGGCGCGGTGCAATCCCGCGGCGAACCGGCCCGCACGAAGGACGGCCGCATCCGCCAGTGGACGATGATCATCGACCTACGCTACTGCGATGGCTGCCAGAGCGAGGGTACGCCGCCGCAGTGCACCAGGGCCTGCATAGAGGGTCATTTCGCGCCTGAGCCGATGGAGTGGATACAGGTCTTTGAGGGGGAGCTGCCGGGCGGGGGCAGCCAGTTCATCCCAACCCCGTGCCAGCAGTGCCAGAACCCGCCCTGCGTCAACGTCTGCCCGGTGGGCGCCACATTCTCTACCCCCGAAGGCACTGTGCTCATCGACCAGAACCGCTGCATTGGCTGCCGCATCTGCATGGCCGCCTGCCCCTATGACCGGCGGTTCTTCAACTGGGGCACGGCGCCCGTGCCGCCCGAGTCCCTGCTGGCTGACTACTCGCCGGAGCATCAGGTGCCGATGAAGAAGGGCACCGTCACAAAGTGCGACTTCTGCCCGGATATGGCCCGGACGGGGACGCTGCCTTACTGCGTGCAGGCCTGTCCCAATCGCGCCATCTACTATGGCGACCTGGAAGAGGATATCGCTACCAACGGGAAAGAGATCGTCGTGGCGTCCCGGTTCCTTTCCGAGAACCAGGCCTACCACTTGAAGGAGCACATGGGGACGAAACCCCGCGTCTACTACATCCCCGGCCACGGAGAGGCGGTGGGGCGCGACTCCTTCAGCGAAGGCCGGCAGCCGACCGAGTGGCCGTGGGTCGAGCGGGTCAAGGGAGCGAAGACGTGGGGGCGCTAGATAGGCAGCGCTCCACCCTGGCGGGCGAGAGCCCCCTCGACGCTAGCGAGGCCGCTGAGAGCTGGCACTCGCGGCTGGAGCGGACGGCCCTGGCGCCTGTCACCGGGACGAGCCGTGGCTACTATCTGTGGGTCGCCTTCCTTCTTTTGATCATCGCCTGGGGCGTCTACGCCTACTCCCGTCAGCTCCAGGACGGCCTCATCGTGACGGGGATGCGGGACCGCATCTCCTGGGGGCTCTACATCACGACATTCGTGTTCTTCATCGGCATCAGCCACGCGGGCACGTTGATCTCGGCGATCCTCCGGGTCTCCCAGGCCCGCTGGAGGACGCCCGTCACGCGCATGGCGGAGTTCATCACCGCGGTCGCCCTCATCTGTGGTGCGCTGTTTGTGATCATTGACCTGGGGCGGCCGGACAGGCTGTTCAACGTCATCCTCCACGGCCGCTGGCAATCGCCGATCATCTGGGACGTGTTGGCCATCACAACCTACCTCACGGCCAGCATCGCCTACCTCTTCTTGCCCATGATCCCGGATCTGGCGCTCTTCAGGGACAGGCTCGCCGGTCGTGTATCGACTTGGAGGATCTGGCTGTACCGCCTGCTGGCGGTGGGCTGGCGGGGGAACGCCGCCCAGTGGCGTTCCTTGGTGGCCGCCATGACAGTCGCCATGATCCTGATTATCCCCATCGCCGTCTCGGTGCACACCGTGGTGTCGTGGATCTTCGCCATGACGCTGCGGGAGCCCTGGAACAGCACGATATTCGGGGCGTTCTTCGTGGCCGGCGCCATCTTCTCCGGCGTCGGGATGCTGATCATTCTCATGGCCGTCCTGCGCAAGGTCTACCACCTGGAGGAGTACATCACGGAGAAGCACTTCATCTTCCTGGGCTACATGCTGGGGGCCTTCAGCCTGATCATGATATACGGGAACATATCGGAGTTCCTCGTCACCGGCTACAAGCTGGAGGAGGGGGTGGAGTTCCACTTCAGGCAGCTGTTCCTGGGGCAGTTCGCGGGCCTCTACTGGTTCTACTTCCTGGGCGGTCTGGTCCTCCCCGGGGTATTGATATTGATGCCCTGGACCAGGAACATCCCGGGGATCGTCTTTGCGTCCGTGCTGGTCGTTGTGGCGATGTGGGTGGAGCGGTACTTCATCGTCGTCGCCGGCATGCGAGTGCCGCTCATGCCCTACGAGCCTTCCAACTACTCGCCCACCTGGGTGGAATGGTCCGTCATGGCCGCCGGGTTCGCCCTGTTCGCCCTGTTGATCACGCTGTTTATCAAGGTCTTCCCCATTCTCGCGGTCTGGGAGGTGGCGGAGGACCACGAAAGGGATGAGATTTCGCTGGCCACCGGTCGCGTCGCACCTGGTGTGGCCGTGGAGCCGGCAGGAGGAGGAAGTCGATGAAGTCGATCGCAGCCAAGGTGATGCCAGTCCTGGTGGCGCTCGGGGCAACCGCCTTTGCCCTCGCCGGCACGGCGAACGCGACTCACGTGAGCGCGGTGATCACCGTCCCGGAGGAGGTCATCGCGGGGCAGCCGGCGGAGAT
>CBDURB010000154.1:0-4516 GCA_965369585.1 uncultured bacterium | reverse complement strand
TGTCCACTGAGACGATGCGCTTGATTATCAGGATGCCGACGATGTCCAGCACTACCGCCACGACGAGGAGGAAACGCCCGAGCGGATCGGTGAACAACGCTGACATGTATTCGAAGTTGATGCCCAGCATAATCACCACGACCGCCGGCGGCATCAATCCGATGACCATGCCGGAGAGCTTCTTCTGTGCCGTTAGCGTGTTGATTTCACCCTGGATGCGGGCACGCTCTCGTATTGTGTGGGCGACCTTTTCGAGCACCTCAGAAAGGTTAGAGCCGACGCTGCGCTGGATTAATATGGCGGTAATAATAACATCCAGATCGTAGCTGCCAACGCGCGCGCCCATGCTTTCCAGCGCCGTCTCGATGGAAGCGCCCATTCGAGTGTCACGGAGCAGATGGTGTAGCTCCGTAGACATTGGCGGTTGGGATTGCTCAGCGGCCAGGTCCAACCCTTGCAGGAGACCGAAGCCAGCCCGCAGCGAGTTGGCTAGCATGGTCAGCATATCTGCCAACTGGTCGTTGAACTTCCGCACTTGCCGAGCTATGCGCATGCGGACGTAGAAAGCAGGCAACATGTAGCCGACGACGCCGGCTACGATGCCAAGGAGAAAGGCGAGGGCGTGTCCGTTGCCCAGGGCAAGGACGACGGCGAATGCGACGAGTGCCAACAGCACACGCAAGGCGACGTATTCGTGGAGCTTCAGAGCCAGCCCGGCGCGTTCCAGTTGGCTGCGCGTTCGCTCAGTCCAAGCGCTTCCCTGTGCGCGTAACGCCAGCGGCACCGCGCTCTCCGCTTGCGGCGCGGAGTAGCGTTCCAAGGTCTCCAGCCGGCGCCGTGCGCTTGACTTGCCGCCCCGCGCCTGATAGAAGCCGATGACGATAAGGAGCACGCCTAGAAAGGCGGCTGCGGATCCCAGTAATGCCAGTCCCATAGCCTACCCCCTTACCGGCGTGAATAGATCGCTGGAGAACTTGACGCCCATGTCCGCCAGCCGGTCCAGGAATCGCGGCTGGATACCGGTGGGCGTTATGCTCCCTAGCACATGGCCGTTGGCGTCCACTCCCTCATGGTGGAAGCGGAACAGATCTTGCATGGTTACTATCTGGCCTTCCAGGCCGGATAGCTCGCTCACAGCTACCACTTTGCGCGAGCCGTCCACGAAGCGGGCCAAGTGGAAGACTATATGCAAGGCGGACGACATCTGCTCCCGAATCACCCGTATCGGCAGGTCAAAGCCCGCCATGAGGATCATGTTCTCCACACGCATCAGTGCATCGCGGGGCGAGTTGGCGTGCACGGTGGTGAGCGACCCTTCGTGACCGGTGTTCATAGCCTGCATCATGTCGAACGCCTCGGGACCACGGACCTCACCGACGATGATCCGGTCGGGACGCATGCGTAGGGCGTTGCGCAACAGGTCTCGCTGCGAGACTTCGTTCTTCCCTTCCAGGTTCGGAGGCCGCGCCTCCAGTGAGACTACGTGGGGCTGCTGCAGCCGCAGCTCCGTCGGGTCCTCGATAGTGACGATCCGCTCAGTGGCGGGGAGGTAGGCGGACAGGGCGTTGAGGAGAGTGGTTTTGCCTGTACCCGTACCACCGGAGACGATCGTGTTCAATCGGCCCTTGACGCAGGCGTTGAAGAACTCCGCCAGCTCCGGGGTCACGGTTCCGCCGGCCATCAGGTCACCCATCGTGTATTTGTCGGTGCGGAACTTTCGGATGGTTATCGTGGGGCTGCGCGGTGCCACCGGCGGGATGATGATATTCACGCGCGAGCCGTCCTCAAGGCGGGCATCCACGTACGGTGAGGACTCATCTACGCGCCTGCCCAGCGGCGACAGTATGCGCTCTGCTATCCGCATGATGTGGCGTTCGTCGCGGAAGCGGGCGTTGCTGAGGTAGATGACGCCGTCGCGCTCATAAAAGACGTTGTCGGGGGCGTTTACCATCACCTCTGAAATCGACGGGTCGGCGATCATCACTTCGATAGGCCCAAGACCTAGCACTTCGTCGGCCACGTGAGAGATTAGTATGTCGCGCTCGACGCCTGCCACTCCGGCGGCGGTTTCGCGCATGATTGTGCGGGCGGCCTTCTCCACAACCTCACGCGCCTCACCGGGGGGCAGCTTTTCGATCGTGTTTGAATCCATGTCCTCAATGAGGCGTTGGTGAACGGCGAACACCGTCTCCCACTGGGATTCGTTGAGGCCGTCCTGGTCATAGCGGCGGCCGTTGCCATCGCTTGGCCTGGATATCTCCTTGAACTTATCTTGCCATGTTGTCATGACTTCTCACCCTCCCCTGAAAGTGTGTCTTAGCGCTTGAATAGCCTCGTAAGCAGTCCGCTCGAGGTGCCCCCGTTGTTGTGATGGTTGTCACTGTACTCGGCTTCAACCCCGGCCAGCATCGCCGCTAGCTCCGTGATCGTCTGAGACACTTTGGAGAGCGGGCGGTCTGTTACCACCGGTGCGCCAAGCTGGGCGCTTGCCGCGATCTCATCATCATGCGGGATCGACCAGAACACTTCGCGCCGGAGCACCTTGCTCACGTCCTCCTCCCGCAGGGAGTTGGCGCTGGTGGCGTGGTTTACGACCAGTTTTATCTTGTCTTCATTGTTGATGCCGCTGCTCAGGAGCTTAAGAGCGGTAGTTGTGTCCTTGATGCTGGTGATGTCCAGACTGGTCAGCAGCAACACGACGGTAGCCTTTTCCAGGGCCACCGCCACCAGGTCTGTGAACGTGGCTGGGCAGTCGATTACCACGAAGTCGTGGGTCTGCGCCAGCAGCGTGATCACCTTCTCCACCGCCTCCGCGCTAACGTTGCGCCAGTCCACAGGCTCAAACGGCGCCGGCAGTACCTTGATCCCAGTCTCATGCTGGACGAGGTAGCTGCCGAGCTTCTCCCGGTCCAGCTCGTCAACCCTCTCCGCTGCCTCCACGAGGCTGGTCTCAACAGGGACATCAAGCATCATGGCGGCGTCACCGAACACGGTATCCATGTCCACGATGACAGCGCTGCCCGCGTTCATCGCTACGAATGCCGTGGCCAGGTTGATGGCCACGGTCGTCTTGCCAATGCCGCCCTTGGCGCCAAAGACCGTGACCACCATGCCCGTGCTCCGCAGTCCAGGCACCGAATCTCCCGATGTCAACGCCCGCCGGCGCTCCTGCTGAGAGAGAGCGGTCTGTATGGCCTTGATTACCTCATCTGTCTTGAGCGGTTTCGTGAGGTAGTCGCGGGCGCCGGCCACCACAGTCCTCCGTGCGGATTCCGCATCCTTATTGGATGAGTAGGCCAGGACAGGAGAGTCCGGCAATAGCTCCGTCAGGGATTCGATGGTCTGGAGGGCGCGGGCGGGCGGGTCTTCGACGCCCACCAGCACCACGCTGGGCTTGAGTTCGGCGGCCAGCGATAGGGCCTCCGCTCCGTAACCCACGCCGCCTATGACGACGAACTGGGCCCGTACGAGCCCCTTCTGGAGCTCGGCTCTTGTCTCGAAGTCCTGGTCTACCACCAGGACCCTTGGATTGCCTGCCATTTTCATGTACCTCCCGTGGTTCCCTGCCTGCCGCCCCTTCTAGCGGGTGGTCTCTAGGTTGAAGAAGAGGGTGGGCACCACGTCCACGATGGTTTCATCCCCAACGGCGCGGGCCTCCATGCGGAGGACGCCGAATTGGTCGGCCCAGGTGATCTCCTGTGCCTGCTGAGGGGTCAACTCCACCGTGGCGGTGGCCGCTCGGGGTTCAGATTCGGTTTCTGCTGCGTCGTCGGCCACGTTGCCGCCCGCGGTCGACTCCGTCAGGGACTGGGCCAGCGCCAGCAGCTTCACGTTCTGGAGCATGGTCACGGTGAGGGTCAGACCACCCGGGTCCGTCTCTTCACCCTCTTCGCCGGTCGTCGAGGGCGCCGGCACAGGGGGCTCGACCAGCTGGTAGTCCAGGCCCAGGATCTGCAGGATGAAGGTGGCGGACTCCACATCGGCGACGTTAAAGATGCCGACCAGGTCCACGCGGTCGCCGGGCCTGAGGTTGCCGCCGGCGATGACCACTTCCTGTACGCTAACGGATATGCCCCGCATGCCGGGCTCCACCTTAAAGGCGAGCCCATCACCGGCGGTATCGCTGACCATTGCGGGTACGATCTGGGAGCCGGCTGCCACTTCCTCCGTCACCACACGGTCCACAAGCTGGCCGCGGCTGGTGAAGGCGTCTGCGCTAGCCTCTTCCGGCGATACGAACTTCACCGTCACCATGTCGGTGGTGATACGGGTCTGGGCGGGGATCACGTCGTTCGCCACTACCACGGGCACGTTGCCGCCGGCGCTGCCGCCGCCGCTGCCGCTGTCGGCGCCGTTGACGGCCACGAACACGATGATGGCGGCGATGCCAGCCAAGAGCAGCCCCAGGTAGAAGACGTATCGCTGGGTCTTATCCCCCCGCGGTTTCGCTATCGTCTGTCCTGCCATGTCTGTTTCTCCTCCCTTGTTCGCTACAAGGTTTGTTTTTGGTCCGGAT
>CBDURB010000153.1:0-4565 GCA_965369585.1 uncultured bacterium | reverse complement strand
TGGATGAGGAGTGGACCGAACCGCCGCAAGCGGTGAAGGATGCCGAGTCCGCATCCCCAATCGCCGTCGAAGCCGAGTCCGAGGCGGAGGAGAAGGAGGAGAAGCCAGCGTCTGCATCCGGCGAGGAGGACGAGGATTCGGTTATCGTCACCTCTGCCCCGGAGGAGAAGCCTTCCTCCTACCAGCGCGCCCTGCCGATGGGGCGCCCCTCTGGCAGCGGCTGGGAGCTGCCGCCCATCGACCTCCTGACGGAGACCAGTGAGGAGGAGTTGCGACCCGCTGACAACGAGGCGCGCGCCCAGCTCATCGTTGACACGCTTGCCTCGTTCGGCGTCAACGCCCGCGTGGTCAGCGTCAATCAGGGTCCCACCGTCACCCAGTTCGGCGTCGAGCCTGGATGGGAGACGAAGACACGCACCGTCATCGCCCGAAACGAAAAGGGCAAGCCCGTCTACGACAAAGAGGGCAAGCCCCAGTACCGTACCGAGGTCGTCTCCCGGACCCGGGTACGGGTGAACCGCATCACCGCCCTGGCCAACGATCTGACGCTGGCCCTGGCGGCGCCTGCCATTCGCATCGAGGCGCCGGTGCCCGGCCGGCCGGTCATAGGCATTGAGGTGCCGAACCAGAGCACTTCGCTGGTGACGATGCGCAGCGTCATCGAGAGCACCGCCTTCCAGCGAGTGTCCGGCCGTTCCCACCTGGGCCTCGCCATGGGCAAGGGGGTATCTGGGGAACCGGTCGCGACAGACCTTGCCAAGATGCCGCATCTGCTCATTGCGGGCGCCACCGGCAGCGGCAAGAGCGTTTGCATCAACTCCATAATCGGCTGCCTGCTCATGCACAACACGCCGGAGGACGTGCGCTTCGTGCTTATCGACCCCAAGCGGGTGGAGCTCGCCAACCTCGCGGGCATCCCCCACCTGGCGTTCTCCAAGATCATCACCGACGTGGAGGACGTCGTAGGCACCCTACAGGCGATCATCCACGAGATGGACAGCCGCTACCGCCGCTTCGCCTCCGTTGGCGTGCGCAACATCGATGGGTTCAACAAGAGCCCTCGCGCCACCCACAAGCTCCCCTACTGGGTGATAATCATCGACGAGCTGGCCGACCTGATGATGGCGGCGCCGTTCCAGGTGGAGCGGCAGATATGCCGCCTGGCCCAGCTTGCCCGCGCCACGGGCATCCACCTGATCATCGCCACCCAGCGACCGTCCGTGGACGTTGTCACCGGCCTCATCAAGGCGAACTTCCCCACACGAATCGCCTTCGCCGTCTCCTCGCAGGTCGACTCGCGAACGATCCTGGACGGAGGCGGCGCCGAGAAGCTGCTGGGCCGCGGCGACATGCTGTTCATGCCAACCGACGCCTCTAAGCCGAAGCGTCTCCAGGGCTCCTTCGTATCCGACGCTGAGCTGGACCGCATCGTCACCTGGTGGACGACCGACCGTTTCCGCCACCTCAAGCCGAACGACATGGACCATCTCATCACCGAGGCGAAGGAGGAGGAGGACGGCGAGGACGTGAAGCGCGAAGAGATAGCGGACCCGATGTACGAGGCCGCCAAGGAGCTGGCGATGCAGCACTCGCGGATCTCCACCTCGCTCCTTCAGCGCCGGCTGCGCATCGGCTACCCGCGCGCCGCCCGCCTCATCGATCTGCTGGAGGAGGACGGGATCGTGAGCGAAGCGGAAGGGGGCCAGTCGCGGCAGGTGCTCGTCGCCCACACGGATGACATAGAGCAGACTGAGTAGCACCGTCCAAGCCTGAACCGAACCCGAACTGGGCTCCCTACTTGCGCTTCCTGGCACAATGTTGACACCCTCTGGAAGCGTGCTATATTTTAGGTGAGACCAAAACGGCTGGAGGTGATAACCGCGTGATAAGGGTCCATGCTCTATTCGCGGTGCTCCAGGTGGAGTCCGCAAGCCCCCCGTAACGAGCGTGCGGGGAGAAGCGAAAACCGCTTCCCGGTCTGTTACAGAGGGCAAAAGGCCCAGAAGAGGCCAGCCCCTCGAGCGGGTAGTCCGCCGACGGATAGGACCGGGAGCCGGATTAAGCGAGAACGGAAGAGCCCCCATCTCGGGGGCTCTTCTCTAATCCCTACCGCCGCCGCCGTGGCCGCGCGTAGGAGCTGCGGCGCATCTCCGAGATGATGGCCAGCCCCTCCTCATCCCCCACAAGCTCCCGCCGCAGATCCACGATCCGGTCTCGCAGTAGCGCCGCCTTCTCGAACTCCAGGTTCTTGGCGGCCTCCTTCATCTGCTTCTCCATATCCTTGATCAGCCGCGCTATCTCGTCCTTAGGGATGGCGCCGGTGACGTAAGCGGGGCCCTCTTCAGCCACCTGCTTCACTCTATCCGTTATGTCGCGTATCGCCTTGCGTATCCCCTCCGGCTCGATGCCGTGCTCGCGATTGAACTCCGCCTGGATGCCGCGTCTGCGCTCCGTCTCATCGATGGCGCGGCGCATGGAGTCGGTCACCCTATCGGCGTACATGATGACCCTGCCGCTGACGTGGCGCGCCGCCCGCCCCATGGTCTGGATCAGCGACCACTCGGAGCGCAGGTAGCCCTCCTTATCGGCGTCCAGAATCGCCACCAGGCTGACCTCCGGCAGGTCCAGCCCTTCCCGCAGCAGGTTGATGCCGACCACCACGTCGTACACGCCCAGGCGTAGGTCGCGCAGTATCTCCACCCGCTCGAAGGTCTGTATCTCCGAGTGCAGGTACTGGGTCTTGACGCCCATCTCCGTCAGGTAGTCGGCCAGGTCTTCGGCCATCTTCTTGGTGAGTGTGGTCACCAAGACCCGCTCGGCGCGGTCCACTCTGGCCTTGATCTCATCGATGAGGTCGTCCACCTGCCCCTTCGTCGGACGCACCTCAACCACGGGGTCGAGCAGGCCGGTGGGGCGGATGATCTGTTCGATGACCTGCTCGCTGTGCTCGTACTCCCACGGGCCGGGCGTGGCCGAGACGTACACGACCTGGTTGATATGCGACAGGAACTCCTGGAAGTTCAACGGCCGGTTGTCCAGCGCCGAGGGGAGACGGAAGCCGAAGTCCACCAGCGTCTGCTTTCGGGCGATATCGCCGTGGTACATACCGCGGATCTGAGGCACGGCCATGTGC
Organism: uncultured bacterium; assembly: GCA_965369585.1. Lineage (GTDB taxonomy): Bacteria > Chloroflexota > Dehalococcoidia > SM23-28-2 > RBG-16-64-32 > JADFNQ01. The sequence continues at coordinate 1,432 of CBDURB010000153.1, read as the reverse complement.
GACTCGTCGATGAACATGAGGAAGTCGTCGGGGAAGTAGTCGAGCAGGGTCCAGGGGGTGCTGCCAGGCGCCCGCCGCGCCAGGGGCCGCGAGTAGTTCTCGATGCCGGAGCAGTACCCCTGCTCCCTCAGCATCTCCATGTCGTAGCGGGTGCGCTCCTGCAGCCGCTGGGCCTCCAGGTGCTTGCCGCGCTGGAGGAACCACTCGTGACGCTCAGCCAGCTCCGCATCGATGTCAGCGATGGCCGTCTCGAGCTTCTCTTCGGAGGTGACGAAGTGCTTCGCGGGGTAGATGTCGACGGAGTCCATCTCGCTCAGCACCTCGCCGGTGAGGGGGTCCATCTGGAGGATGCGCTCCACCTGGTCGCCCCAGAAGTCGACGCGGACGGCGAGCTCCTCGTAGGCGGGCATGATGGTGAGGCTGTCGCCGCGGAGGCGGAAGCGGCCGCGCAGGAGGTTCTGGTCGTTGCGCTCGTACTGCATGTCGACGAGCCTGCGCAGGGAGCGCTGCCGGTTGGAGGTCTCGCCTTTCTTGAAGCCGAGGACGAAGCTGTAGTACTCGGAGGGCTCGCCGAGGCCGTAGATGCAGGAGACGGAGGCGACGATGACGATGTCGCGGCGTTCGAAGAGGACGCGGGTGGCGGCGTGGCGGAGCTTGTCTATCTCCTCATTGATGTCGGCGTCCTTGGCGATGTAGGTGTCGGTGCGGGGGATGTAGGCTTCGGGCTGGTAGTAGTCGTAGTAGGAGACGAAGTACTCGACGGCGTTGTCGGGGAAGAACTCGCGGAACTCGGAGTAGAGCTGGGCGGCGAGGGTCTTGTTGGGGGAGATGACGATGGTGGGGCGGCCGTAGCTGGCGATGAGGTTGGCCATGTTGAAGGTCTTGCCGCTGCCGGTGACGCCGAGGAGGGTCTGGTGCTTGTGGCCGTTCTGGAGCCCCTCCATGAGCCTGTCGACGGCGGCGGGCTGGTCGCCGGTCATCTGGTAGTCGGCGACGAGGCGGAAGGGGGTGGAGGTGGTGGCCATGGCGGGTTCCATTGTAGCGGGTTTGGGGGAGCGAGCGGCACGGGGCAGATGACAGTGGATAGTGGACAGGAAACTGCCACAGATGAGCACAGATGGTCACAGATGCGGCGGGCGGACACGGGGCGTTAAGGTGCGAGGGCTCCGTGGCTATGGTAGCGGAGGCGGGGGTGAGGGCGAAGGGGGAGGTGGCAGGGGGGACGGCGATGCGGCGGCAGCCTTTCGATGAGCTCCGGCGACGAGGCGGAAGTCAGGGGACTTCACACATACTCCTCCGGCGTTGGCGTCGAAAAAGACGGATCGATTTCCTCGTACGGCAAGGTTTCGAGGTGCGCGTACCTCACATCGCCACCCCTTACGCGCTCCTCCACGTGATCCAGGGGAATTACCATTATGGAGGGCAGAATAGC
>CBDURB010000152.1:0-4597 GCA_965369585.1 uncultured bacterium | reverse complement strand
CCTGGACATCCTGTTGCCAGGTATCGACGGGATTGAGGTCTGCCAACGCCTGCGGGCGGGCCGCGTCGATACGCCCATCCTGCTACTGACCGCCCTGAACGCGGTGGATGATCGCGTGCGCGGCCTGGACGCTGGGGCGGACGACTACCTGCCCAAGCCATTCGCCTTCCAGGAGCTCCTCGCCCGCCTGCGCGCTCTGGGCCGCCGACGGGTCCAGGCTCGCGAGCCAGACCAGATCCAGACGGCGGACCTGGTGCTGGACCTGCGACGCCGCCGCGCCGAGCGCGCGGGCAAGACAATCGAGCTCAGCCCCAAAGAGTTCGCCCTCCTGGAGTTCCTGCTTCGTAATGAGGGCCGCGTGGTCACCCGCAGCCAGATACTGGACCACGTCTGGGGGTACGATTACTCGCCAGACTCCAACCTGGTGGATGTGTACGTCACCTACCTGCGGCGCAAGGTGGACCGCGGCCACAAGCGTAGCCTGATCCGCACCGTGCGCGGCGCCGGCTACGCCCTGGGAGACTGACGTGTTTGGCACAGCGCGTTGGCGCCTTACTCTCTGGTTCACCCTCGCCTTGGGCATCATCCTGGTCGTCATCGGCGCGGCGGTGTATCTCACCACCCGCGCTACGCTGTTCGATCAGGTGAACAGTGACCTGGAGTCGCGGGCCGGCCGTGAGCAACGGCTGCTGGTACCCCGCCTCCCCAGCCGTCGGGGCGCTGACCTCCCCGGCGATCTCATCATCGGCCCGGCGTTCACGACCGGGGGCTACTTCTACGCCATCGTGGGGCCCACAGGCGAGTTACTGGCCGGCACGCCCAACGTCGACCCCGCCGGCCTGGCCGATACCTCCACCGTGGAGGAAGCACTCCGCGATGGCCACGCCTTCGTGGATACCGAATCGTCCGAGGGCGACTCTCTGCGGGTGTACGTGGTGCGGTTGGATGCGCCCCGCGGCGAGCGGTTCCTGATGGAGGTTGGTCGCAGCACCGAGACAGAGCGGCAGGCGCTGCGGCGGTTGCTCCTTGTGTTGGCGGGGGGCCTGGGCGGCGGGCTGCTCCTGGCCGCCGCCGGCGGCTACCTTCTCTCCGGCCGCGCTCTGCGTCCCATCCAGGCCGCAATGGACTCGCAGCGCGCCTTCATCGGCGACGCCTCCCACGAGCTCCGTACACCCCTGTCTGTAATCCGCGCCAACGCCGAGCTGCTGAAGCGTCACCTCTCGGAGCCGGTGAGCGCCAACCGCGAGGCGGTGGAAGACATCATCAGCGAATCGGATCGGCTGGGAAGGCTAGTCAGCCAGATGCTGACGCTGGCCCAGGCCGACGCCGGCCAGGCGGCGCTATCGCTGTCCGAGGTAGCGCTGGACGAGCTGGCCGACGAGGTGGCCCGCAGCATGCGCCTGCTGGCCGAGCGGCGCGGCGTCTCGCTGGAGACGGATGTGGGCGGCCCGGTGCGCCTACGCGGCGATGGCGACCTCCTGCGGGAGCTCATGGTGATCCTCACCGATAACGCCATCAAGTATACGGACACCGGCGGCAAGGTACGCCTGGAGGTGCGCAGCGCCTCCAGCGGCAAGGCCGCGGTGCGGGTGTCGGACACGGGCTCGGGCATCCCGGCGGACGCCTTGCCCCACATCTTCGACCGGTTCTACCGCGTGGACAAGGCGCGCGCTCGGGAAGCGGGAGGCGCCGGTCTAGGGCTGGCTATCGCCCGCTGGATCGCGGAGGCGCACGGCGGTTCCATCCGCGTCGAAAGCGTTCCCGGCGTGGGCACCGCCGTCACGGTGGAGCTGCCGGTGTCACGCTGACAGCGGCGCGATGGCGGGCAAGGTCAGCAGCAGCTTGCGCAAGGAGATGAACCTTTCGAGAAGGGGGGTGCGGCTTCCACGAACGGGGCCGACAGCCTATGCGCTATCGCGCTCTGAGAACGCCTCGGCGACTGACGGCGCCTCTTCCTCTTCTTGAGCGGAGGCCCGCATACGGCGACGTGCGTACCAGGCGGCAACGGCGGCTAGCACGCCGACGATGGCCAGGATAAGCGCGTCCGGCACCGCTGAGGTAACGTCCTTCACCCAGGCGTCCGCTTCAAAGGAGAGGTCCGTAAAGCCCAGGTCTTCGTAGTAGGCCGTGAGGCCGGTGGTGCCCTGAAGGAGGATGAAGGAGACGCCGAGCAGGATGAAGACGACGCCGGCGATGAGATTGGTGCTGTGGATGGAGAGGGGGCCCAGCTCAAAGCCCCGGCCGCGGATCCAACGTTGCTTCCCCAGGCCGGCGCGATCCCAGAGCATGGCCAGGAAGAACAGGGGGACGGTGGTGCCGAGGGCGTAAGTGGCGAGAAGGCCGCCACCTTCCAGGACGCTGCCGGAGGCTGCGGCCACCGTCAGCACCGCGCCCAGGATGGGGCCGGAGCAGAAGCCGCCGAAACCGTAGACAAGGCCGAGACCGTAGGTCGCAAACAGGCTGCGGGTCTCATCCGCCCCGCCGCCACCTATGCGGATGAAGGACAGGGAGCGCCCGGCAAGCTCCAGGACGCCGAAGCCGATGAGCAGGGCGCCGGCCACTATGATCATCGTGTCTCGATGGTCCAGGAAGAGGAACGTGGCGAGAGAAGCGCCCATTCCCAGGGGCACGAAGATGGTGGCGAGGCCGAGATAGAAGAGGACGGTTCTAACGGTCAGCTCGCTCTTGCCCTGGAAGGCGTAGGCGAAGAAGGCAGGCAGTAGCAGGGCGCTGCAGGGGGACAGCAAGGCGAGGATGCCCCCGATGAAGGCTGCTGCGAAGGAGACCTCTACGATGGCCGTCTACCCCTCGGAATGAGCGGCGTCGAGGAGCGCGACCTCGATCAGGTCTACGAACGTCTCCGTGGGCTGAGCGCCGACGATCATCTCACCGTTGATGAAGAACGTCGGTGTGCCGTTCACGCCCTCGGAACGGCCCAGTCGCTTGTCGGCGCTGATCACGGCGTCGTAGCCCAGCCCCTCGATGCAGGTGGTGAAGGCGGTCGCCTCCAGGCCGAGTTCGTCAGCGAACCGCTGGAGATTGGCCTTGACGAAGACGCCGCTGCCTATGCCACGCTGGTTCTCGTAGAGTGTTGTGTGGTAGTCCCAGAACCGGTCCTGCTCACCGGCGCAGTGGACGGCGACGGCCGCATCCTGCGACTCGGGCCCGTAGCGCTCGAAGTTGCGCCAGACGAACCTGACCTGGCCGGAGTCAACGTAGCGCTCAACCAGATCGGGAAGGGTGGTCAGCTCGAAGCGACGGCAGAAGGGGCACTGGAAATCGCCCCACATCACCATCTCCACCGGCGCCGACTCCGAGCCGATGGCCGGCGGGGCGTAGCCGGCGGGGTAGGACGCCTCGACTTCAGAGGTGCTAGGGTCGCCGCCGGTGCTCACCAGGAACAGCGCCGCTACCAGGGCCACCGCCACGCCGCCTACGGCGAAGTAGGGCCAGTGGCGCCACCACTCGGTCTGGCGCGCGGCTTGTTGTCGCTTCGCCTTGGCCGCCCTGGTCGCCTTGCGCCGTTTGCTCATTTCCCCGCCTCCCCAATGTAGGTTCGCCCCGCCGATCCAGGCGGGGACGGTGAAGCCGTCCGGGGCGTAGGGGGACCTGAGCGCGCACACCCCCGACGGAGGACGTTTATCTCTTCTACGTCGGTTGCGCTAGCGCGGATTCGTCGCGGCCTGGCCCCACAGCCCCGCTAAGCCAGCGGGTATGATATGATTCCGCGAACACGCATTGCAGCTAGAAAGGGAATCTGATGACGCGACCGGTGGTGTTTTTCGAGATCAGGGGGAGGGACAGCAAGCGGCTGCAGGAGTTCTACGCGTCGCTGTTTGGCTGGAAGATCAACTCGGACAACCCGATGAACTACGCGATGGTGGAGCCCGGCATCGGCGGGCCGGAGGAGGGCGTGGGCGGCGGGATAGTGCAGGCGGAGGCGCCGCTGGTGACGTTCTACGTGCAGGTGTTGGACCTTAACGAGACGCTGGCGAAGGCGGAGGAGATGGGCGGCAAGGCGGTGATGCAGCCGATGGACTTCCCCGATGGGCCGACGATCGCGATGTTTGAGGACCCGGAGGGGAACACGATAGGGCTGGTGAAGCAGTAGGGGTGGGGTGCGGTTGGCCCCGCCGCCCCACAGGCGCTACGAGCGGCTCATGCGGTTGCCGAGAGGGTCTGCGGGCTCAGGCAGGCTGAACCTTGATTAGCCCTAGCCCGATCAGCTCCTTGATTAGATCGACACCCTTAGCGTCCAGCTGGTCCTTCTCGAACGGGATATTTCCGATGTCTCGGAAATCCGTAGGGAAATCAAGGCCGTCCTCCTTAAAGATCACAGTGCGGTTCTCGTAGAGAATAGAAGCCGCGCCAAGCTCATAAATTACGTTTTGGCTTGGCCGCCATACGATTTCATCGTCCGATGTCTTGAACTCCTCATCGGCAGTGAAGATTAGGATCGCCGAATGGCACTGCCGCATTATCTGCGCCACTTTTTCGGAGATGGGCCGCGCCACCTGAGGCTCGTAAATCGCGACCTTGTACGGGATGCCGAACTGCTTGAGGACTCTTTCAAGCTGATCGAGCGGCTTGCGGTTCT